>JADZBW010000081.1 GCA_020851885.1 Fimbriimonadaceae bacterium
GAGGGGGCTCCGACCTACGTCGAATTGCCAATCGGAAAAGCCGCCAGGTTCCAGACGAAGAACATCAAGGTGGATGGGGGCGAGCTGAACCAAATCCTCTATATCATCGTGAATGGCGTCGACATCTACAAGGTCCGCTTCGCGACCCAGAACGGCGAACAGGCGATCAATCTGATCGAGAAGCCGGTGATCGATTCGATTCGCATCAAACCGGCAACTCCCTAGTCAGCCTTGCCAAACGAAAAAGCCCCGCACTTAGCGGGGCTCAAACTTCCCTAGATGCAGAGACTAGCTTCCGCCTTGTAATCGCTTCTCCAGCTCTTCCAATTGCTTGTCTGCCTCCGATTGCAGCTTCTGCTCGACGGTTGGATCGGCGGCAGGCGCCTGTCCATTGGTGGCCGAAACCGTGACGCTTTCCGTTGCCTCTTCGGCAACTGGAGCCGCTCTCATGCCAAGGCGCTCTTCTAGTTTCTGAAGTTCGGACTCGGCTTCGTAGTCCATCGCCTTGTCCTGCATCTGAAGGAGCTTGCCCTCGATGCTGTCCGAGTGCATTTCCTGGCGCGCGTCGGCTTCGCTCTGCATCATCTTGATGCGCTCGCTGGCGGCCCCAAAGGACTCGAATTGATTTTCGAAAGTCAGTCCATCAAGAGCCTTGGTGATCGAATTCTGAATCTGCGCCTGCTTCCATTGAGCCTTGAGGGCGAGAGCTTCCGCGGTCTTCTTGCGAACCTCTTCTTCTTGACGCTTGATCGCCACCTTGACGGACTCGACAACCGCCGCCGCCTTGTTGTAGCTTTCGGTCAACTGAGTAATGACCGCATCATTGGTCATCTTTTCCCGCATGAACTGCTGGGCCAATTCGCGATTACCCTGCTTAAGAGCAGCGACGGCATTAGCCTCAAGAGCCGTCGACTTCTTGGTCGCCTCTTCCAACATGCCCTGAAGTCGATTCTTCTGGGTGATCGCCTGAACTGCCTTCTCGCGGTTTCCGATGAGGGCGGCCTGCATGTCCCGTCGGGCCTGATCGAGCATGATCTCGGGGTCCTCAACCTTGTCCATCGTGCGGTTGAAGAGCGCTTTAAGCCAGTTAAAAAATCGCTTCATGATCGGTTCTTTGCGTGACCCATGCGGGCACGCCGTATTATACACGGGCCAGGTTCGTTTGGCGTTGCAGAAGTCTGGCTCGGGCCCAATTGGAACTGAGATTCTTGGACAAGATCGAGGCAGATATCTTCGCCGAAAGGGTCGCGCCTCATGAAATTTCAAACGTCCTTGGACCTTCCCTGTCTCGAACCTGGTCGATCGGACGAAAGGTGTACGCCAATCTAACGATTCAATCTGCATCAGGTGCTTTTTGCTAATCTTCCCCAATTTGCGACAGACTTTTGCAATTGAATGCCGATCATAGTATCAACGATGAATACCGATGAGATCAGGCACGCAAAATGGGAAGCATTCTCCGCAATCGCGTGTATTGCCGTTCTCATCGTCGTCGTGGGGCTTGCACAATCCTGGCCCTCGATGACCATTGGCATGAGCTCCTTTGGTGGCAATTCCGCGGTCGATCAATTGGTTCTCGACTGGACGAAGGCGCCCGAACTTCGCAAGCTGACCCGAACGAAAGGATACAAGGTGGCTACGGACGACCTTCGATTGCTGTTGATTCGAGGCTGGCTGGACAAACACTCGCCGAAGCGCTTCCATGGTCTCACGGACCGCAATCGGGAATATGCCGTGGAGCAGACGCACCGGCAATTGAAAGCGGCTCGCTTTGCCAGCATGTAGTCGTCATGATGATGATAATCCTCGCGTGCCTGGCCTCAACCTACTTGGTTGGTGGAGTCAGGCCAGTGAGAACAACCTTCATTCTTAGTTGACCGTACTTCTGCCCAGGATCTGCACGGATCGGCGTTGAATGGGAGTAGATTCTTCAGGCCGAGCGGACCAGGAGCGATCGAGACTACGACGAAGTTTGCGTTTGCTGGCACAATTGCAAGAGCTATTCGTTGTCACAGGCTCCCTGAGATTATCGTAATACAAGTCTTCTTGCCCGGTCGGGATCTTTCCAATTTTCCTGTTGAGCTTCGCCGGGCCGCGATCTGACCTTCACGACCACCGGCTATCCATGCCCTTCGACGGCAGCCTGACCGCAACGCGCGCGGGTATACTTTGCGATCGGTAGGCAAGGGGCATCCCTCGCCCCGATTCAACACGCCTCGGAGGAATTCATTTAGCATGCCTGGCACCGGCAAAGTCATCCAAGTCCTTGGTCCCGTTGTGGACTGCCGCTTTCCGACGGATACGCTTCCCGCGATCTATAACGCGGTTCTCATCAAGGATGAGAAGAGAGGCATCGATCTTACTTGCGAAGTCGCACAGCACCTCGGCGACGACACCGTCCGAATGGTCGCCCTGAGCACCACCGACGGTCTGGTGCGCGGCATGGAAGCGGTCGACCAGGGGGCCCCGATTGCGGTGCCCGTCGGCGATCTGACCCTGGGGCGAGTCTTCAACCTCCTTGGCCAGCCGATCGACAACGGCGCCGCCATCCCCGAAGGCACCAAGAGGATGCCGATTCACCGTCAGCCACCGAGCTTCGAAGAGCAGTCGACCAAGGTCGAGCTACTGCAGACCGGCCTGAAAGTTGTCGACCTCATGATCCCCTTCAACAAAGGTGGGAAGATCGGTCTCTTTGGTGGTGCGGGCCTCGGCAAGACGGTTTTGATTCAGGAACTCATCCGAAATATCGCGGTTGAAGCCTCAGGTGTGTCCATGTTTGCGGGCGTTGGTGAGCGAACTCGTGAAGGCAACGACCTTTGGCTGGAAATGCAGCATGCGAAGTTCACGGACAAGGATGGCGTCGAGAAGTCTGTTCTCGACAAGACCGCCATGGTCTTTGGTCAGATGAACGAGCCGCCCGGAGCCCGTCTCCGAGTCGCTCTGACCGCACTCACGATGGCCGAGTATTTCCGAGACGAAGTCGGAAGCGACGTCCTTATCTTCGTCGACAACATTTTCCGATTCGTCCAGGCAGGTTCCGAGGTTTCGGCGCTCTTGGGACGCATGCCCAGCGCCGTTGGCTACCAGCCGACTCTGGCCACCGAAATGGGACTTCTGCAAGAGCGAATCACCTCCACCAACAAGGGATCGGTGACTTCGGTGCAGGCGGTCTATGTTCCTGCGGACGACCCTTCCGACCCTGCTCCGGCAACCACCTTCGCCCACCTCGACGCTTACGTGTATCTCGATCGAGGCATCGCATCCAAGGGTCTCTATCCGGCGGTGGACCCACTCGCTTCCACCTCCAAGAACCTAGACCCGAGAATCGTTGGCCAAGCTCACTACGACGTTGCGCGTCGAGTCCAGCAGACGCTTCAGCGATATCGCGAGCTCCAAGATATCATTGCGATCCTTGGTATCGACGAGCTTTCGGACGATGACAA
>JADZBW010000082.1 GCA_020851885.1 Fimbriimonadaceae bacterium
ATCAATGGGCGCCAACCTTTCTTCTGCCCGGAGAACAGCGCTTTCCGATCTTGCTACCCTTAGCCTGGTTTTTGGTTGCCGGTGGCAGCATGCTGGCCATGCCCAAGCTGGGCTGGATCGAGGTACCAGCGGCGGCGATTCTGGCAACTCTCGTCGATTTGGTAATGGAGCCGGTCATGACGGGGCCTCTCGGTTATTGGAAATGGGTCGATCGGGGGCCCCTTCCCGGTGGTGCTCCATGGTTGAACAGCCTCGGGTGGTTTTGGACATCGGGGTTGGCGGGCCTGATTGTGCGAGGTCTCTGCCGCTCAAAGCCCGACCCCGCCGAGGCGCGTTGGATTCTCGGAGTTTACTTGTGCCTTGTCTTGGGCCTTGGTTTGATCGGGACCAGGTAGCTTGAACCGACTTTGAGAGATGTCAACCAGTAGAGTGGACTCGTGTCGAAGAAGATCGTGATCATTGGGGCGGGGCTGGGCGGATTGGCGGCTGGGCTGCGCTTGGCTCATGCCGGTCACGAAGTCGCCATTTACGAGAAGACGGATCAGATCGGCGGACGTAACCGTGCTGAACAGGTTCATGATTGTCATTTCGACGCCGGCCCAACGCTGATGATGATGCTCGACCCCTTTCGGAAGCTGTATTCCGACGTGGGTGAGCGAATGGAAGACCACCTGCGCCTGAGCCTATGCGATCCGAGTTACCGCGTCTTCTACTCCGACGGTGTCCGATTCCAGGCGACGCCGAATGTCGCGAGAATGGTTGAGCAGATCAGGGAACTTAGCCCGCGCGATGCCCGGGCCTATCCAAAACTCCTTGGCGACCTCGCTGCGCTCTACAAGGACTCGATCCCGAACTTCGTGGAGAAGAACTACAATTCGCCGCTCGACTTCTTTGGGCCGTCGAGCTTGGCGAAGGTCGTGAGGCATCGGATGCTGGCGAATCTTTCAAAACGGATTGCCAAGTACATCGAGCACCCGAAGTTGAGGATGTTATTCAGCTTTCAGACCATGTATTTGGGACTCTCGCCGTTTGAGTCGCCATGGGTTTACGCGACGTTGATCTACATGGAGTTTGGGGAAGGGATCTGGTATCCACAAGGCGGGGTTGTGGAGATTGCGCGGTCCATTGCTCGCTTGGCGGAAGCGAGGGGCGTGAAGATTCACCGGAATTCGCCGGTTTCTTCAATCCAGGGAAGGTTGGTGATGCTCGAATCCGGAGAATCCGTAGAGGCGGACGTCATTCTGTGCAATGCGGACCTCCCTTATGCTGAAAGGGAACTTGTTCGATCTCCGGGCAAGGCACCAAAGAGTGGGAAGCTCAAGTCTTCTTGCTCTGCATTCATGATCTACTGCGACTACGAAGGCTCGCTGCCCGAGTTGAGGCACCACAATGTCTTCTTTGGATCCGACTTCGCCGACAATCAGGACTGCATTTTCAACCGCCGCTTGCTACCGGAGGACCCGGCGTTTTACGTTTGCATCTCCAAGCGTTCCGAGGCTTCGGTCGCCCCAGAAGGACACGAAAACCTGATGGTCCTGGTTCCGTGCCCAAACCTGGATCGTCCCTGGTCCGATCAGGACGCGGTGGAGTTACGAGAGAAGGTGTACGGCAGGCTTGGGCGCGAGGTTGGCTTTGAGCCATCCCGGGTTCGCGGCGTGAAGACTTGGTCGCCGGAAGTTTGGAGGTCGGCGCTAAACTTGGACCGAGGAGCGGCGTTTGGCTTGAGCCACCACTTCAATCAGAGTGCTTACTTTCGACCGGCCAATCGTTCCAAATCGAATCCAAACTTGTATTTTGTGGGGGCATCGACGATCCCGGGCAATGGAATGCCGATGGTATTGATCTCCGCAGACTTGGCAGTGCAGAGGATTCTCGAAGGCGTCGGAGATCGAGCGTAGCGTCGGACGGAGACGATTTCGCTTCCGTCCGACGCTTTTCCGATTAATTACCGGATTTCAGTTTGGCAAGAGCTTGTTCTACAACTGCGTCTTTGCCGTCCGTCCCGGGGTTCGCGACCTCCACGTCGGGCACGATTGGATTCTTCTCCAGTCGAACTCCCTTGATGGATACATAGTCGCTGACCGGGTATTGGATCTGGAATCCCTGTGGCAGTCGTCCAAAGATCGAGGCAAGCACGGCCCCTGCCGACTTGACGCCTACGATCGGGCAGCCCAAGACCTCGCGCATGCCGGTGGCGAAGATCTCAGAAGCGCTCGCCGAACCGCGATTGATCAGGACCGCCACTTTGCCCTTGAACAGGTCGATCCCGACCTTGCGCGTTTTGTAGCGTTGCTTGGCTCCCGCAGCGATCACGACGGGATCGGAGCTGGGAGTGTGGTCCTTTTCGTATTCGCGAACGGTCGCCTTGCCAACGAACGTGCCGATCTCCTTATCCGGTTCAATGAATAGGCTAAGAAGGTGTTGGAGATTGGCCGTCGAGCCGCCGCCGTTCGAGCGGAGGTCGATCATCAGGTACTTGGCTTTCTGCTCCGCCTCCTTCACGAGGCTTTCGATATTCTCGCGTCCGTAGCCACGACTGAAAGTCCAGATTCTGAGAACGGCGGTTTCGTCATCCACCCACGTCAGCGTTTCTGGTCGAGCGGTGGAGACTCGGGCGCGTTTGACGGTGACTTCTTTCTCTGTTTCGCCCGATTTCAGTTTGAGTTTGACCTCGGTGCCTTCGTCGCCGGTTAGCACGTTCGCATTCTCGGGAGCTTTGCCATCGACGAGCGTGATCACGTCGCCCTGTTTGATCCCGGCCTCCTCGGCGGGGCTCTTGGGGAGGACGGTGGTCACGACGAGCGTGTTGCTGTCCGGGCGCGCCATCACGCCGATGCTGACGACGCTGGTCCGCTCGCGAGATTCGGCAGCGCGGGGGGTCAAAAGTCGAATATGGCTGATTCCAAAATTGCGAAGGGCGCTGTTGATCGCGCGGCTGAAATCGGTGTCCTTTTCCGCCTTGTCCAGGTCCTCCTGCTGCTTCTGGAGATACTCTGGCCACTTCTTCAGGTCGACCCCGGGAACGAACGCTCGATTGTCGATGATATCGGCAAGAGACTTGAGGACTTCATCCTTTTGCTCCTTGGACATCAACTTCTCGTTCGAAGTTTGAGGGGCCGTCGTGGGAGGGGGAGTGGTCTGCGCTAAGGCAAGCGCCGTCAGCAGCGCCATGGCGGCGGCGATTAGCGACCGGTGGAGTCTCATATGAATTGGATACCTCGCGAGATTAACTGCTTGGTTCCGACGACCAAGCAATCGTATTGTTCAGTTTACGACGAGTTGCCTTGTCGTGCATCATCGGAGTGGGAAAGGGTTCCCAACGCTCTCGATCGAGGTGGCGCTACTTGACCTTGAATGAAGCAATGAACTTCTGCGCGTCCGGTCCATCGGTGGTCCCCGGGCGACCCAAGTAGGCCACGAGGAGGACGTACTGATCCTTGAGAATCGCGTAGAGTTGGATCTCGGCCACGTCTTTGGAGAGCACCAAGTGTCGACCTTCGTACTTGCCCATCTTGAAGGACTCCTCGGCCAGCAGTTTGAATCCGTTGGTGGCGCCGATCGCGCCCACCGCCACGTTCAGCAGCGCGTTTTCACGTCCCTTCGTGCTGGGCATTCGCGAGCCATCGAGGCTCATCGTGCAAAAGGCCTGATCATTTTGGCCGTAGATAACCAATTCGGCGGGCACCACGCCGGCCTTCGTTTGATAGCTCTTCGCCATGACCTTGGGCTTGCCCGGAAAGGCTACGGAATAGGTGCCATCCGAGGACCGGTAGGACATCCAACTGTCGCCGGCAGAGGCGATGCAAGCGCCTAGAAGCGTGCAAATGGCGATAACTTGACGAAGTCGCATGGCTATGCTTAACTTCGGCACATGATTCGGCAGGCCCGGACTGTGGAAATTGCTGGATTAGTTCCTGAACTGCACGGACCTGAGGAACCTATTGAACAAACCGTCGTTGCCAATCGCCTTGGGAGCGGTGATCACAAAGAGGTAGAGGTGGGATTTGGCAAGGACCGACATCAGTCTCGCTTCTTTGTTGCCGGGCATCTCGGCGACGGTACTCCGTGACGGGAATTTCTGGAAGCGCGCATAGTCGTTCTTGCTGACCTTGGACTCCGTTCCGTCGATGAACCCTTCAACCGCTTGATTGAGAATCTGTCGACCGACGGTGGATTCGGCGTCGCTAACCGCCTCCATAATCGCCGTTTGAATGTCGGCATTGAGGTCTACGGCGATCGCTTGATAGGTCACGTCGTCTTTCGTACAGGCGAAGATATGAACGCCTTCGCCGTCCGGGCTCCGAGAGTATTCCTCTTTGGGCGCCACCGGCATCTCGAAGCGAAGTCTGCTATCGATAGACGGAAACGGCTGCCAGTCTCCGCCAGTCGCCG
>JADZBW010000083.1 GCA_020851885.1 Fimbriimonadaceae bacterium
CTGGTCTGCCCCCATTGCTGAAGACAACTTAAGAGTAGTCTCTTCTTGTTGATGATGACATGGCGACCGCTGGTGGACGGTTGCCGAGTGACGAATGAGGTCTTTCCTCGTTGTAGTATCGCTTGAAGACCCTCAGTTTCACCTGCGCGTCGGCGAGGTTGTAGAACTCTTCGACATCGAGGCAATCTCTTCGAAGTGTTGAGTTGAAGCTCTCGACAAAAGCGTTTTGCCAAGGGGATCCCGGCTTGATGAACCTGCTCTGGGTTCCGCTTTGGGAGAGGAACACCGCCAGGGAGCGAGAGATGAACTCGCTTCCGTTGTCGGAGCGAAGGAACGTGGGAGCCCCTCGGGTCTCGAAAAGTTCCGAGAGCACCCGCTGCACGCGGAGCGACCTGAAGCTGGTCGCCGCTTCCAAAGCCAGGCACTCCCGGGTGTACTCGTCGACGATCGCCAGCACCTTGAGCCTCGTTCCGTTCAGGCACGCATCGTGGCAAAAGTCCAGGCACCAAATGTGGTTCGGCGCCTCGGCGCGCACCGGAACCGACCCGCCGGTCCGCTTCTTGCGATATCGCTTCATCCGGCCAAGCCGCTCCGCTTTCCAGATTCGATGGACCCGCTTGACGTTTAAGGGGGCGAACTCTGGCCGCACGAGGGCGTGGGCCATCCGGTACCCCATGTTCGGCCTCCAGACGCTCTTCAGGCGCTCCCTCAGCACGGCATCCTTGTCCGGTGCTGGCTGGCGGTATGGAGATGCGCTGGAGATCCCGCAGATCCGGCATGCCCGGCGGGCCGTCACGCCCCGCTCCATCAAAAACCTCGCTCCCGTGACGGGTTCGGGAGCGCGATGCCGTTTTTTCGGAACAGCGCCCTCACCGCGTCGATCTCAAGCGCCTGGTTCGCAACGATCCGTTTCAGTTGGGCGTTCTCCGCCTCCAACTCGCGCAACAGGCGCACGTCGCGGGTTTCCATCCCGCCGTACTTGCGCTTCCACACGTAGAACGTGTTGATACTGATCCCGTGGTCGCGGCAGAGCTGGGCTTGCGTCTTCTCGCCTGTGCTCGCCTCCTGCAGGATCCTCACGATCTGCTCCTCTGTGAACTTTGACTTCTTCATGGCTCCTCCGATTTTGAACCAGAGGACTCATCTTACGATGTCTTCACTTTCGGGGGGCAGACCAGCACCAAGAACTGTATGCCCCAGATCTCCCCTTGCTATTGAGCTGACTTGATATCCTGCCAATAAGTCTATCGGCAGGATTCAAACGATGAAATTTACGTCTCCCACTTTGGTATTCAGCACAATCGGGGCCGCCGTGGCCATCCTGTTGTGTAGCGTCGGGTGCAAACACCAAACGGATGGGACGGCTGCCACGCAGAAGCGGGCAAGGGAGTTTACGAAGAAGATCGCCGCAAACCCCGGCGGCACCAAGGACCTTCTCACTGACGCCGATCGTGAGTTCCTGTACAAAGCGCTCTACGATGCGACTGACGAAGAATGTAGCGCTGCATTAACCTTATGTGCCATTGCATACCGGGTGCCCGAAGAGAAGCGTCGACTACTCGAACACATCATTCCACTACTCGATTCAGCTGACGTCACACTTAATCACAGCGGTTTTTGGATCATTCAGCTGCTCAAGTTTCGTAACCATGATGCAAAGCTTCCTGGAATCCTTGCGAAGCTCAAAAGCACACAGCTAGACACCTCACGGAAGGTCCTCTTCCGAGACGATTTGGAGGCGTATCTCATTGCAAGTGCCAAATAATCGAAAACTGGGATTCTCGCTCATTGAACTCTTGGTAGTGATTGCGATCATCGGAGTGTTGGCTGCGCTGCTGTTCCCAGTCTTCGTTACCGCCAAAAGAAAAGCCAGAGAGTCAGCTTCGTTGTCAATGATTAGGCAAAACGCCTTTGCCACGATTCAATATGCAGCCGATTTCGATGACCGGTGGCCGTTTGCCTTGGGAGCAAATTGCTATTCACTCGGAGAAAATTTCGGTAAGTTTTGCGGCGCACTCTCGCCCCAAGAGATCCAGTCGATGATCCCAGTAAACACTGTACTGACCAAGTATGGAGTGCAATCCGAGCTTGGACGTTCTCCCGTGGATCGCATGAATACTGAATTGCTTGAGGAAGGAGGGCATGCCGAAACGTGGTGGAAGGAAACGACCACGACTCTCTACCCGGGGAGCAGCTTTGAATATCGAGGCTTTGATCAACAAGATCGTCAAGTGCGTCCGGCATCCGAGAAAGTTGTACTCCTGTATTTCACTTTGTTTCGACTCAACGAGACTGGCAATCGGGCGCACCAGGTCGCCTATTCGGATGGTCACTCACGAGCCATTTCGGAATCACAACTTGGCCAAGAACTAATAACGGAATGAAGACAAGTTTTCTGTTTCTCTGCGCACTGGCGAGCGTGCTCATATCTCTTGCCCTTTATCGGGCCCGTGTTGTGGCTACTGGTCTGCCCCCATTGGTGAAGACAAGTTAAGAGTTGTCCCCTGTTGGTGATGATAGCAGGGCTTCCGCGGGTGTGCGGTAGCCGAGTGACGAGTGGGGACGATGCTCGTTGTAGAACCGTCGAAAGATCGCCAGCTTCACTTGAGCGTCGGAGAGGTTGTGAAAGACCTCGACATCGAGAAGTTCGGCACGAAGCCTTGAGACGAAGTTCTTGGCGGGCCGTTCTGCCACGGCGAACCGGGTATGATGACCGGCTACCAGATGGTGGGCGACGGGATCGGACAAGACAGCAACCCGCTGGGCCACTTCGGGTGTGTGTTCAAGAATGCGTCTGACCAAAATAACAGGAACTCTCGCCTATGACATCCATGACGGAGCAATGCTCTATTTCACTCGATCCCGTCAGAGCTGAGAAGGCGTTACCGGCTGGAGGTGATTCCAACCTAAGCGCACCAGCGAACGTGCGACCCAATGCCGCCTAAGTCCTTGCCGAGATTCGATGAATGCCCCAGGAAAGGGGCACAGACCCATCCTTGCGATCAGTACTTGCGGTTGGGCAGTTCCTTGGCCGCGACCGCTTCATCGAACACGCCATCGGGGATGATCGTCCGCTTCGGCAGCGTCTCGCCCTTCCGAATCTTCTCGATCGCATCGAAAAGGGGAGGACCGAGGAGCGGATTGCACTCGACGGTGCAGTTCAGTTTGCCTTCGGTCATCGCAACGAACGCGTCCTTCACGCCGTCGATAGAGACGACCAGGATATCCTTGCCCGGCTTCTTGCCCGCTTCTTCGATAGCTTGGATCGCGCCAAGTGCCATGTCGTCGTTATGGGCGAACAGGACGTTGATCTCCGCGCCTTTCGGGGTCTTGAGGAGGGCCTCCATGACTTCCTTGCCTTTGGCCCGGGTGAACTCGCCGGTCTGGCTGAAGGCGATCTTCATGCCGGGATTCTTGGCGAGGATGTTCTCGAAGCCCTTCTTTCGGTCGTTGGCGGGAGCGCTGCCAGGGGTGCCCGTGAGCTCGGCGATGACCGCCTTGCCTCCGGTCTTTTTGGCGAGCCATTCCGCGGCCATCTCGCCTTCCTTGATAAAGTCGGCGCCGATGAAGGTGACGTACAGATCCTCAGGAACATCGGGGCGGCGGTCGGAGACGATGACCGGAATTCCGGCAGCCTTGGCCTCCTGAAGGACGGGGCCCCATCCGGTCTCGACGACCGGCGAGAAGGCGATGTAATCCACCTTTTGAGCGATGAAGGTCTTGATCGACTTGATCTGGTTGTCTTGCTTCTGCTGCGCATCGGAGAACTTCAGGTCGATGCCTCGGGCGGCGGCTTCGGACTTGATGGACTCGGTATTGGCGGTCCGCCAAGCGCTTTCCGCGCCAATCTGGGAAAAGCCCACGACGAGCTTCTTGTCGCTTGGGGCGGGGGTGGTCCCCGTGGTTCCGGCGGCTCCGGGTTCGGTGGTCGTGCTGGTAGAACCAGAGCCGCAACCGGCGGCGATGAGGAGCGCCAAGGCCGCTCCGATGCTCCATCGATGCATTGTGATCTTCATAGACTCTCTTCCCTCCGGGCCAAGCGCCGGCATGCTGGCGCCAGTTTACTATTCTCGATCGGACATCTTGGTTCCGAATTGCATGTAGGTTGATCGGAGGTCGACTTGCCCAGGCGGTCAGGGCTGCTTCCGGTATCCTGATGGTCGCCACATGATCCGGAATCACCGAGGAAATCACACTTGGGAAGGCGTGGACATCCATCCCTACAAGGAGGATGGAACCCACTTCAAGGACATCACCCGCCAGACGCTGTTCAAGGGGGCGGACGATCTCAACGTCGAGCTGCGTTACTTCGAGATGGGGGCCGATGGCCACTCCACTCTGGAGCGGCATGAGCATGCGCACTTGGTGACGATTATTCGGGGAAGAGGGCAAGTACTGGTGGGGAACCGGGTGGCGGAGATCGGGCTCTACGACGTGGTGGAGATTCCGCCTTTGACATGGCACCAGTTTC
>JADZBW010000084.1 GCA_020851885.1 Fimbriimonadaceae bacterium
GACAGAGGGCAGTCGATTGCCAGGCTTGTCCGCTGGCCAAGCTCCGTAAGAATGTGGTCTTTGGCGAAGGAAATCCCGCGTCGCCCTTGGTGCTGGTTGGTGAGGGTCCGGGCGAGCAAGAAGATAAGACGGGACGTCCGTTCGTGGGTCGGGCGGGTCAGCTCCTGGACAGGGCCCTTGCCGATAACGGGTTGGATCGCACCAAGGTCTACATCTGCAATACCGTGAAGTGCCGAGCCGCCGACTGGTCGTCGGGGAAACCCCAGAATCGACCACCAACCGAAGAAGAGACTCAGGCCTGTCGGCAATGGCTGTTGCCGCAACTCGAGCTGATTGCGCCAAAGGTGATTCTTTGCGTTGGCGCGCCAAGTGCGAAGAACCTTATCAAGAAAGGGTTCCAAATCACGCGTGAGCGCGGCCTGTACTTCCCCTGCGAATACGCAAAGACCGCCATCGCCACCCTTCATCCCGCCTACATTTTGAGGCAACAGAATATTCAGAAGGACGACGGGGGATATTCCTTGCTCGTGGCGGATATCGCCAAGGCATGGGCCGCCGCCCAAAAACTGGCAGGAAAACCACTCCCCTCCTAAGCCCCGCCAGGCAACAGTCGGAGGTTACAATTTAACGCCACGCAAGTCGGCCAGGCTTCGGACACCATCCCGTTCGAGCATCCCCACGAACTCTTCGAGAACGTTCGGCACGAACTGCGGTCCGCCATACACCCAACCCGTATAGATTTGGCAAAGGTGGGCTCCGAGCGCAACCTTGTCATAGAGATCCTGGGCGTCGAAGATTCCCCCAACCCCGATCAAGACCGTGCCTTTCTCGATGTTTTGGGCCAGATGACGGAGCGTCATATTTGCCTTTTCGCGAACTGGCATTCCCGAAAGGCCACCGACTTCATCTCGAAAGCGCACATTGGCGGGCAGCATCTCGCGAGAGAGGGTGGTGTTTGTGGCGATGATCCCCGTTAGCTTTGCCTCACGGGCCACATCCAAAACGTCATCGAGGGCATCCATTTCCAGGTCGGGGGCGACTTTTACAAACATCGGCTTGGTGCCGTCGACTTCACGAAGGGCCGCCAGGATATCGAGAAGAGGTCCCTTCTCCTGCAACGATCTCAAGCCTGGCGTATTCGGCGAGGAGACGTTGACGACGAAGTAGGCGCCCGAACGATGAAGGAGGCGATAGCTGTCCTGATAGTCCTTGGCGGCGGCATCGAGTTCCGTCACTTTGGACTTGCCAAGATTCACTCCGACGGGGAGTTGGGGGCGCGCTGCCGCCAACCGTGAGGCAATCACTCTTGCCCCTTCGTTGTTGAACCCAAACCGATTGATGAGTCCCTGGTGGCTGGGAATCCGAAACAGACGAGGCTTGGGATTTCCCGGTTGGGGGTGCCAAGTCACGGTGCCGATCTCAACCGATCCAAAGCCAAGTAGATGCCAGTGATTGACTGCGAGTGCGTGTTTGTCGAATCCTGCCGCCAATCCAAGCGGGTTGGGAAACTTCACCCCAAAGAACTCCTGCTCCAAGATCGAATGGTGGAACTCTCGGGCCTTAACCCAGCCCCTTCGCAATACGGACATCCCCAAGTCGTGCGCAGACTCGGCGGGCAGCATGAATAGGAGCGGCCGAAGCACCGAATGGTAGAAGCCCATACCGTCGATTATGGGACCTTAGCGAAGTCTTGAAGAACCGACGGTGGGCCTCTGAGCGCTCGGGGTACTTTTACGGTCAAGACGATGAAACGGTCGACCTTCCTACTTCTTGCCTTGGCATGCACTGGGTTTGCCCACGCGGACTTCGCTTTGACGGTTTTGCATACGAACGATCTGCATGCCCATATCGAGCCGACCAAAATCGGTAAGGCAACCTACGGCGGCTACGCCAAGCAAGCCACTCTGGTCAAGAAGTTCCGAGCCGAAGATGCCAACACGATCCTCGTAAACGGTGGCGACACTTTCCAAGGAACCCTCTTCTTCACCCAGTACATCGGGATGGCTGATCTCAGCCTGATGAACGTGATCGGCTATGACGGAATGGCGGTCGGCAATCACGAGTTCGACCTCGGGCCAGCGCCGCTTGGGGAATTCGCCAAGTTCGCCACATTCCCGGTATTGAGTTCGAATCTGGACGTCAGCGGTGAAGAAGTGCTCCGGACCACGATCAAGCCCTATGCGGTCAAGATTGTTGGCGGGCAGAAAATTGGGATGATCGGCGCGACGACCCCCGACCTTCCTTCGATCAGCTCACCAGGACCGACGGTCAAGCTGATGGATCTCTACGATTCCATCAACAAGTCGATTGCCGCATTGAAGAACGAGGGGGTCAATAAGATTCTGCTTCTCTCGCACTTGGGTTACGACCTGGAGAAGGACGTCGCCAAGCGGTGTCCCGGTTTGGATGTGGTTGTGGGTGGGCACTCTCACACCTACTTGGGGATACCCACTGGCATCCAAGGATTCCCCACTCCCCCGGGACCGTATCCGACCGTGGTTCAGAACTCTGAATCCACCGTGCTGGTCGTCAGTTCATGGGAATGGGGCAAGGTTTTTGGGCGCCTGCGAGTCAAGTTCGACGATGCCGGCAAGGTCGTTTCGTGGGCAGACTCGGTACCCGTCCTTGTCGATGAGTCCATCCCAGACGATCCAACGGTCGCCTCGATGATCAATGCCCTGACGAAACCAATTGAAAGCCTGAGGAAAACGGTAGTTGCCAAAACGCCGGTCGCCCTGACCCGCGACAACGGCGGCAATGGGAATTCGCTGCTGGGCAATCTCATTTGCGACGCCATGCTCGCGACGACCACAAAAGCGGGGGCGACGATGGCCCTTATGAACAATGGCGGCATCCGATCCAACATCGATGCGGGTCCAATCACGTTCGATGAGGTCATCCAGACCTCGCCATTTGGCAACACGCTGGTGGTCCTCGACCTCACGGGCGCCGAGCTTCTCGCAACTTTGGAAACGGCAGCCGGTCGAGTTGGCGAAGACGGTCGAGGAGTCATAATCCATGTGTCGAAGGGCGCCCTGATCCAGTACGACCTCTCCAAACCGGTTGGCAAACGGGTTGTTTCCGCCTCCATCGGAGGCAAAGCCGTTACCGCCGCCGGCACCTACAGAATCGTTACCAACAGTTTCGTTTCGACGGGCGGGGATGGCTTCAACGCGATCAAAGAGGCAAAGGGGGCTCGCATCGACACCGGCACTCTGGATCGCGACGCCCTCGTCGACTTTCTAAAGGGCTACAAAGGCGAGGATCTCACCAAGGAGCCCCGAATAGCCTTCATGAAGTAAACGAGTCGCCCGAGGCTTTCGACCTGCCAAAGTCGATCGTTCGCAACCGATTTTCGAATCCGCCGTAAACTGCGTTCATGGCCAAGCGAAAGAAGCTGGAAGGCATCTCGGCAGATGCCTTCATTGCCGATACAGACCGATGGGCGCTGGAAAAGCTGGAGAAGATCCCGCTACTTCCCAAACTCATCCACAAGTTCTATGAGCTTGGTCTCGACCGCTGGTTCTATTGTTACAACATGAGCATGTCGGTCCGTTGTGGCCCGACGCAGTACAAGACCCTCTACTCGATCATGCGGGAGTCAGCCTCGATCCTGGATATGCCGGAACCGGAGCTGTACTTGACAAGCAACCCGTTTCCCAATGCGTGGACCAGTGGCGTCGAGCGTCCCTATATCACGCTTCGCTCGTCGATCGTCGAAACGCTCACCGATGAGGAGCTGTATCACCTGATCGGACATGAGCTTGGGCATATCAAGGCCAAACACGTTCTTTACCGGTCGGTCGGCGCCGTCCTGTTCCCGCTGATGGAAATGATCGGCAGGCGGACGTTTGGTCTGGGCGACGTCGCCACCATTGGCCTGATCCTGGCCTACGAGGAGTGGTCGAGGAACTCGGAAATCACCGCCGATCGCGCCGGACTGCTGGTCGCCCAATCGCTGGATCTTTCGGTGGACGCGAATATCGCGCTGACGGCGGGGCCCCAAAGATTGAGACATGAACAAAGCCGTGAAGCCTTTATGGAGCAAGCCCGCGCCTATCAGGACACCACGATGATGGACGAGTTGGGCAAGGTGCTGATCTTCCTCTCTCGAACGGGGGCCTATTCCCATCCCATGCCGGTCCACCGGACCCAGCAATTGGAGAGGTGGGTTCTAAGCGGTGAGTTCGATCGAATCATGTCGGGCGACTACGCCCGAGAGAAGGTCGCTGCGGGCAAGAAGTAAGTTCCATCGACGCTGAGACATGATCCTGGTCGCAACTACTCCGCAATGCGGGGACCTGTTGGCAGCCATCGCGTCGCCACGAGTGAAATCGCGGCAATGCCGACTCCAACCCAAAATGGCAGTTGGTAGTTCTTCGTGGCATGCCAAAGATAAGCGCCGCCCACTGGAACCGTCACCGCCGCGATGTGGTTCATCGTCGTCCCCATCGCCAGGCAAGGCGTCAGTTCTCCCGGCCGGACGATTCGGTGCAGATAGACGTTGAACCCAATTCCAAAGGTGAACAGGACATTGTCGATCAGAAAGAGCGCATAGAGAGCCCAGACGTTTTGAACGATCGCATATCCCAGGAACACCACGATGAGGCCCACCGCATAGAGCGTCAATGGGCCGCGTTCGCCAATCCGGTCGATCATTTTGCCCATGCGAGGTGCAGTCACCGCGATCAGGATCGCATTGACAAACTGGAGGATCAGCATCTGCTCGACGGGCACGCCGTAGACCAGGATCAAGGCGAAGGACGCGAAGATCGAGAAGATTTGTCGTCGGCATCCCTCCAAGAAGGTGAGCAAGTAATAGAGTCCGTACTCTTTGCGGAAAACCAATCGCTGACGCTTGCCACTCGCCGCGTGGTGGGACAACCGCATGCAGCACCAGGCCGCCACCAGAATGCTGATCCCACCGATGATGAAGAACGTCGAGTACTTGGACTGTTCAGGCATTCGCCCATTCAGTAAAGGAGCCAAGACCACGGCTAACCCCAACGCGCCGATCGTCGCGATCGCGCCGACGGACGACATCCGCCCCAAGTGACGACCTCCCTCTTTGCCTTTCGCCAGCGTGAGCGTGATCGCAGGCTGCACGGTGGAATAGAGGTGAAATCCCACCGACCAGAAGACGGTGATCATCATCAAGGTGGCAAAGCTATCGGATAATCCGCTGATTCCGATTCCAATCGCTCCGATGGCAAGCCCAATCGCCGCAATCCGAGACTCCGCGAGGGCAACCACCACCCCCGCCATCAGCGCTGCTAACAGGCCAGGGATCTCGCGA
>JADZBW010000085.1 GCA_020851885.1 Fimbriimonadaceae bacterium
CCCATCACCCAGGTCGAGTTCTACATTGGCTCCGATCTGAAGGACACCGATACGAGCACTCCTTACGAGTTCAAGATCGACACGCTTGAAGAGCAAGACGGCGAACTGAAGATCACTTTTGCCGCTTACACTTCGGACGGCAAATCGACCAAGAAGTCGCTTAGCCTTAACGTCGACAATGGGGTGTCGAAGGGCGCTGATTTCCACGTTCAGCAGGGTCTGGAAGCCTTAAGGAACAGCAAGTGGGATGACGCGATCACCTCTGGAAGAATCGCCCTCAAAGCCAAAAAGGGCGATAATGCGGCACGACTCGTATTGGCAAGAGCTTACAGAGGGAAGCAAATCCTCGACCGCGCTCAGAAGTTTGCCGAAGACGTCATCGCCGACGATGCCAAGAATCTGCCGGCTCTCGAACTTGTTGCTGCGATCAACCTTCAGCGCGCTTTCAATACGGTGAACCGGGGCGGCAACAACCAAGAAACTCAGAAGTCGATCGCCGAAGCGATGAAGGCCGCCGTCGAGGCTCGTCGTAAGAGCCTGGATATGCAGGTCGATAGCTTCGGTGCGATCACCGATGCGAACCGGCTTCTCTACGTCGATCTTGCGATGACCGCTGGCCGGTATTCGCTGGTTCCTGGACAGTTGATGACTCCGTTCGCCAAGGACATGACCAATTCGGCCATTGGCAATCGGCTCGCGTTCACCTACGTGAAGATGGGTCGTTTCGCGGAGGCGCGCGCCGTTCTCAAGGATCTCAATAACCGAAGCGCGATGGACGGATATTCCTATGCCTTGCTTGCCGTGATCGAGACCGAGTCCGGAAATCGGCAGGCATCCGACGACGCGATGAAGGAAGCGGTGCTTTCGGACAGCGAAAACATTGGCGTTCGAACGGCGCAGGCTTATATCGCCCTGAAAAATCTCAATACCGGCGTCGTTGGCAAATTGGCGGGCGATCTGGCGAAGGACGAGGGCCAGCGAACGGAAGTGAACTACTTCCTGAGCGCGCTGACAAACAAGCTGCAACAATTCGATCGAAGCCGCCAATACTTCGAGCGGGCAGTTTTGGCAGAACCGGCGAATGCGGACATGTATGTGGAGCGTGCGAATGAGTCGATCCACGTCGCCCTCCATGGTGGCCTGAGTAAGACCGATTCAGACCTCCAACTGGCCAATGCCCGGATCATGTATCAAACGGCAATCACCGCCCAACCGACTTCGTTCCAAGCGTTGACGGGTCTCGCGTTGATCAGCCTGATGCAGGGCAAAGTAGCCGAGGGTGTTCGATTTGCCGAGGCGGCCGTCGCTGCCAACGCCAACTATGCCGGCGCCTATTACGTTCTGTCCGCCGCCTATAGCGATGCATCGAAGGCCGCCGACTCGGCCCAGAAATCGAAGCTGATCGCCGAGAGCCAGAAGGCAAACCTCAAGGCGGGCGCCTTGGACAAACCGAACCTCGAAGGTCGGGAAGTGCCAGATGCCAAAGCGGTCTTCCGGTATTTCGAATCGTATGGCCGCACGATGGTCATGTCGATGCCCCGTTAATCTGGGGGTTGGATATCGGGCGGCCCGGGCACATTGCCGGGGCCGCCTTTGCGTTTATTGAGGTAGATTAATAGGGTCGGGGCGTGGCGCAGTTTGGTAGCGCGCTTCGCTGGGGGTGAAGAGGTCGCAGGTTCGAATCCTGTCGCCCCGACCAGAATCCTCAATCGAGGAGATTCACCCCAAAGTGCCATGGAACGCTCAGATGGGCGGCAACCGTTGCTCCAATGGCCATCATTCCTTCCGTATCTCCTAGCTTCTTAGGCGTTACATGGCGGCCAATCAAGGCTACGGGAACAAATTCTCGCGAGTGGTCGGTCGACGTGGTTGTCGGGTCGTTGCCATGGTCAGCGGTTAGGATGAGCAGATCGTCTTGCCCAAGTCTGCCCTGAATTTCGCCCAGCGTCTGATCGAATCGCTCCAAGCACTTGGCAAAGCCGGCCACATCGTTGCGATGACCGTACAGCATGTCGAAATCCTCGAAGTTGGCGAAGATGAAGCGCGCATCTGAGTCGAGGGCTTCTCGCAGGGCGACCTCATGCTCGGCATTGCTCTGCGTTCGGCGTACGCTGCGGAATCCACGACCACCGAACAGTTCTGGCACCACTCCCACCCCGTACACACTCCCAATTTGATCCACGAGGTTCGGCGGGGCCGGAAACGGGAAGTCCTTCCGCCCCTCCGTCCGGCGGAATCCCGACTTCGGATCGCCAAGGAATGGGCGGGCGATAACCCGTTGGAGGTTGTTCGGAACTTGGCAAAGTTGGCGGGCGATGCGACAGTAGTCGTACAGTTGCCCGATCGGCACGACCTCTTCATGGCAAGCGATCTGAAACACAGAATCGGCGCTGGTGTACACGATTGGGAATCCGGTGTCGACGTGGAGTTCACCGAGATCTTGAATGATTGCCGTTCCGCTCGCTGCCCGATTGCCGAGCGTCTGGGTACCGATTTCCCGCTCAAAGGCCTTGATGAGGTCGATTGGGAATCCGTCGGGGTAGGTTGGGAACGCCGATTCGGTGTGGACCCCCATCATCTCCCAATGGCCCGTCACCGAATCCTTCCCCATGGACACTTCACGTAGGCGTCCGAAACGCGCATCTGCTCCTGACGCAACGGGAATCCCTCCGGCGGCCAGAAAGCCGCATTCGGCTAGGCGTGGGGCATCGATCCCGCCGCATGCTTCCCACACATGCTTCAGGGTGGACGGGTGATCGTGATCGTTGAATTCGGGCGCGTCGGGAGCCTCGCCTGCACCTACCCCGTCCAGTACGATCACGATCGCGCGCTTCATCTCATCGTTATAGCCGTTTCTAGGACCATCTACACAGGCGATTGAGAGTGAAAAGCGCCCACGCTTCGCAAGCCTGCGACCAGATCGAGTTTCTAAACTCCCAGGGCAGGCGCCGGTTCTCGATCCCGGCCAAAGCCCGTCCAGAAGACTCCCCACAGGATTACTTCGACGGCGATGACGACGACCTTTACGGGCGAAGATACATTAGGATTGAAGCTGAAAAATCCCTCGATTGGCGCGGCGATGAACATCAGGACCACCGAGGTCATGAGAAGCACCACCGCGTCTCTCCCGGCGGCTTTGAGCGCTTCTCCCCGTTTGCGGCGCCCAGGGTTGATCAAGGCCCAACCCATCAAGAATCCCGCCGAACCGGCAATGACGATCCCACTTAACTCGGGCACGCCGTGAGGCAGGACGGAAGCCAGGAGATAGCCCAACTTGCCAACGGTGTCCATTTCATAGGCCAGAGCGCCCAAGATGGCTCCATTGAAGTACATCCTCTCGGCGGTGCCGATTCCAAATGTCGCCGCGGCCACCGAGCCTGTCAGGATCGAGACGAACGGGTTGTTGGTCGCATACATGCCGGTTGCGCCAAGCGATTCTGAGCCGGATCGCGCCTCATGAATGCCGGATTTCCACTGATCGAAGTTCTCCCTCATCACTTCAGGGACAAAAAAGTCCCTTGTTTCAGGGACATATCGCATTAGTGTGTAGGATAATAGAGCGGAGCCGACAAAAAGGGACGCGCTAACCAGAACGAAGATGCGACATCGACGTACTGTCTGGGCGCTCTGCCGGATCGCACTGCCGATGGCCTTTCGGAAGGGATTTCGCGGCGCCCGGTACAGGATCGAGTAGGCGCGTCCAGCCAGATCGTTCAGGTAGTCGATCAATTGGAGGTTCGAGGATTTCGTTCGAGCGAGGGCCAGATCGGCGGAGGCTCGGCGATAGAGGCGGACAAACTCATGGAGTTCATCAGGTTTAAGACTCTTGATCGTGGCATCAGCCCGGTCGCACAAAAAGGTGAGGCGCTTCCAGTCCGCCTCTCGCTTTTCGACAAACGCCACTTCGTTCATTGCTTCTCGAATTTTATCCTCACTTTGGTTGGCATGCTAGCCACCGTGTTCGCCTTTGCCGAGAACGAGATCGTGGAGGCCAAAGTTCTCGAAATCACCGAGAAGGGGTTCGTCCTCCAGGTTGGCACCGAACCGCTTGCGGTGGACGACGAGCATGACAGTCGGTTCTGGCGTGGCAAGGCGGTGGCGAAGCGCAGCGATTTCCAGTCAGGAGACCGCGTCTTTGCGCGAATCAAGACCGACAATGACCCGCCCGTTCTCCGGGAACTGGCGGATAAGGAAACTTGGAACTGGCTCGATGGGATTCGGAAGAGACCTCAGGCCGGAACGGTCGAGAAGATCGACTCGAAGACACTCACGGTCAAATTCGCGGACGGTACAAGATTCGCCTACCGCGCCACCGACAAGTCGAAGGTGAGCCTCAAGGGCAAGCCAGAGGCGAGCCTGGGCGATCTTCCAGTGGGGATGGCAGTATTTCTCAAAGGAAGGACGCTGCCGACCTATGACACCTGGCTGGTGGAGGTCTCCGACGAGCCGATTCCCCTCCCCGCCTCCCAATCAAAGGAGCCGAAGGAAAAGAAGGCAAAGGTGCCCAGAGAGCCCGTCCTGCCCGAATCTGGCAAGATGACCGGACACACGCTTGCCAACCTCGACAAACTGAGCATGTTCGACGTGATCACGACGAACAATCGGGCTCTCCACATCTCCTACACGCGGCAGACCAAGTTCTACTTTGAAGGTCGGCCATGTGGCCCAGAAGCGATCGAAAGGGGCCTCCAATTCGTTCTCTTGTACATGCGCGACAGATTTGGTAGAATTCAGGCCACGAAAGTGGAACTCTATATGCGGCGTTGATTGCATTGTGGAAACACTACATGTTCCAATGGCGTCTGCATTAAAGAGAAACTTGTGTTTCGTTCGGACACTGGCACACGGTTTGCCCTCAATGCCAATACGATCTGTAGCAAGTGTTCGAGTAGTCACTGAATGAGCGCCCATCCGCAGCCTTCGGATTTCGATGACGGCATCCCAAGTTATCTTGGCCGTCTTACCCAAGCGCCACTTCTCACCCAAGAGGAGGAGGTTGTTCTCACTCGTGCCGTTCAGGCCGGAAACCGGGTCGCACGCCAACGATTGATCGAATCCAACATGCGCTTGGTGATCAACATCGCCAAGACTTACCGAAACCGATCGATCCCCCTTGAGGATCTCATCCAAGAAGGCGCGATCGGCCTCATGCAGGCCGCCGAGCGCTTCGATCCAGAAAAGGGATTCCGATTTTCAACTTACGCCACCCACTGGATTCGCCAGGCGATCGGTCGAGCGATCGACAACAAGTCCAAGGCTATTCGATTGCCCGCGCACGTTTCCCAGTCGCTCCGAAAAGTCGAAAGGGAGAAGGTCCGCCTTTCACGCGAGTTGGGAATGGACCCTAGCCCAGAGCAAATTGCCTCGGCGATGGGGATTTCCGCCAAGAAGCTTCTAACCTTGATCCAGTCCTCGCAAGAGCTTCTTTCGCTCGATATGGCGGTCGGTGACGGCGGCGGGATGACCCTTGGCGGCCTCATCAAAGACACCAAGAACACCGATCCCGAAACCATGATCCTCAGTCAGGAAACGATCGAGGAACTGCAGCGGATCATCTGTGAATTGAATGAGCGAGAGCAACGCGTGATGCGCTTTCGCTTCCGATTGGACGGTTCGGAAGCTCCCCTTCAAGAGGACATCGCCAAAGAGCTCAAGCTTTCTCGTGAGCGGGTGCGCCAAATCGAAGTGCAAGCCATCAAGAAGCTCCGGGCCTTGGCCCAACGCCGTCGCTTGCGAGATGCGCTTTCTCAGTGATCGTGATCTAATCGGGCAAGTCGAATCCCAATCCCAATCACTCCGCGTCCTCTCGGGGAAGGTATTCGAATTTCTCGAACCAGAACATGCACAGCCCGGCAAAGAAAACGGTCGCGAATATCATCGCTGCCCAACCATTGCTGGGGCTTACGGCATTGATGGCGAGGGAGTTCGCAACATTGCCCAGATTCCCACCAGATTCTGAGGAGGATGGATGCTGCGCGATCGCGTTCAAGTAGGTCCCGATCGACAGGAGCGACATGCTGCCCGGCATCAGCGGAACCGCCGTTTCCCACACAAAGGCAAACAGCAGACACACGACCATCGCCGCCTTGTTGAGAAGCAGCGTGACGAAGACAAAGAGTGATCCGTAGGCCAATGCGCCGATCAAGATCGCGATCAGATCCTTCAACAGCATCGGATTGGCGAATGGATTGTGATAGACGGCCGCAGAGACGGCCAGTAGCGTCGCGGCGCTCACCAAGATCACGGCGACCGCGCTACCCAGCATCCGGAACAAAACAAGCTTCCAGCGCTGGATGGGACGGGTTAGCAGGTATACGATCGTCTTCTGCTCGACTTCCTGCCCAATGACCGCCGAACTGAAAATGGCGGAGGCAAGCGGTAAGACCCGAAAGACGAAGAGGGTGGACAGGGTCGCATAGGCGCCATCCAATTCCTGAGGAGGATTGACCGAGAGAAACACCCTGGCCAGTGCGTAGAGGACGGCCGAAATGAAGAGCCACACGAGGATCCGCTTGGCGCGAAGGAAATCGCGCAGCGCGCTCTGAAAGACAAAGGTCTCGGTCATCCGTTCACCAGGTATCGGAAGATGGATTCCAGGTTGTTGTCCGGGCTGCTGAATCCGGTCACCGGAATGTTCTCATCGAGGACGAGATTGGGAAGGGCGTCATAGAACTTGCTCGGCTCGCGGGTCTGCAGTTCCAGACCGTCTCGATCGAATTGGACGCTGAGCACGTATGGCAGGGCTACCAACCGTCTCGCGACTTCACGGGGCTCCGGGGTCTCGATACGGACCCGGTGCGGGTACTTGTCGATCAATTCTCGGATCACTCGCAGATCGCCCGAAGCCATCAGTCGGCCCCGGTGCAGCAGCAGGATCGATCGGGTCATTTGCTCGACCTCGAAGAGAATGTGACTGCTGACGAGGATGGATTTGCCCTGCTCCGCCAGAACGTGGAGCAAGTCCATCAATTCGCGACGCCCAACGGGATCCAAACCATTGAGCGGTTCATCGAGGAGGATCGCGTCCGGCTCGTTGAGCATCGCCTGCGCGAGTTTGATTCGCTGGCGCATGCCCTTGGAGAATCCTGCGATGCGCTTGTCGCAGCGGTCCGCCATCCCAACCTCTTCGATTACCTTCTGGGTGCGGATATTGGCGTCAGCGTGGCTGAATCCACTTAATCGGGCCATTCCATACACGAATTGGCGACCGGTCTGCCATTCGTAGAAGTTGTCGATTTCCGGACAATAGCCAAGGCGTCGATAAACGCTTGGATTGGCGAATGGGTCCTCGCCATTGACCAAGACTTCGCCGGTCGTAGGTCGAATTTGGCCAGTGACAAGCTTGATCAGAGTGCTCTTGCCCGCGCCGTTCATGCCAAGCAATGCGGTCACGCCTGGCCCGATCGTGCAGGTGACGTCGTTGAGGCCGATGACCTGCCCGTACCATTTCGATGCGCTGGTAAGTTCGATCATCCGACAATCTCCACGGGACGAATCCGTCGCCAGGCGATGAACATCATCAGAGAACTGATGATCGCAATCGTGCCAAGGCTGAACATCAGGGAAGGCGCTGGAACCATTTCGATCGGGCTGCGAATACCGAAGGCGGCGGAGCCCTTCGTTCCGATGATCCCCTTGGACATGCCAATGTTCAGACCGTCGACGCTTGAGTAATAGAGTTTGCCAATCAAGTTCTTGACTGCTTCAGGAGCGCCTTCGCCTCGGTGTCTCGGACCGCCCTGAGCGGCAAGCCAGGCGATCGTCATCAACTGGGTGAAGAAGTTCGTGATGAAGTAGAAGCCGGAATAGACCGCGCCCGCCATCCTGCCTTGATTGAACATCGAGCTGATTCCGATCACGATCGATGCATGGAATGCCGAGCCGATCGCAAGCATCAGCGGCAACTTCAGGATCAGCCAAGGGTCTGACGAAAGGAATCCCATCTCACGGTAGCTCATCGCGCCGTAGAAATAGAAAACCAAGGAAGGAGTCGCCGAGACGACGAACAGCGGCAAGAACACACCGAGCCACTTTCCAAAGAGATAGTCTCGCTTGTCGCAAGGCTTGCTGAGATAGACCAGCAGGGCATTGGCACGATTGTCATTGGCGATCGCCCCTGCCCCGATAACCAGAGAAATCGCGAGGAACCAAATCTGTCCGTAGGAGAAGCCAGTGACGAACTGATCCTTCCACTGGATGCTGTTCAGGAAACCGGAGACGGGGCTCTTTTGACCAGGAACGACGTTCTGCGTCATCTGATCTACGACAAAGAGCACGATGATCATTGCGACGTAATAGAAGCCAGACAAGATCGCATAGATCCAGATCGCTTTCTTTTTCATCGCCATCCGCATCGTGGACTTCGCGATTACCCACCATCGATTGTTCGTGGAAGTGAGCTCGCCGTCGTAATTACGGTAGCTGAGATCGGCAATAGGGGTGCTTGCCATGGCTAGAGTTGGAATCCTCCTGGGTGCTGAGCCGGTGGTGCGCCGATCACGTCCAAGAAAGCGTCTTCCAGGGAGCGCTCGGCCAACTCGAGGCCTCGGACTTGGACGCCAACCTCTCGTGCGGCGGAGAGAACCAACTTGCCTGTCTCGGCAGGCGTCTGGTTCGTTTGGACTCGATACCTTGAATGCGTGAGCTCCTCGATCGTCGCCCCTCTGCTTCTCATTGCCGTCGCGAATGGATCGCTGTGCTCGATCAGTTCGACATCCATCGGAGCACCGGCAATCTTCTTCAATTCCTTGATCATGCCCTGAACTCTCAATTGTCCCTTCATCACGACGATGAC
This sequence comes from Fimbriimonadaceae bacterium, assembly GCA_020851885.1. Lineage (GTDB taxonomy): Bacteria > Armatimonadota > Fimbriimonadia > Fimbriimonadales > Fimbriimonadaceae > 55-13. The sequence goes on from JADZBW010000085.1 coordinate 8,795, forward strand.
TTGATCGGCAACCCTTTCGATGTCGGGCAGAAGGTGGGAACTGATGACGACATTCAAGCCTTTCCCGTGCGAGACCGATCTAACCAGTTCGAGCATGTCCTCGCGACCGGCGGGATCGAGACCATTGGTGGGCTCATCCAGCAGCAAGAGCTTGGGACCATGGACCAGAGCCTGGGCCAATTTGATGCGCTGCTTCATGCCGGTCGAATAGGTCTCGACGTTTCGGTAGCGAGCCTCGCCCAGTCCGCAGTATTCGAGGACTTCATGGGCTCGGCGAATCGCCTGCTCACCGGGCATTCCCGCCAATTCGCCGGCATAGGCGACGAATTGGACAGCGCTCATCCCTGGGATATGGCAATCCTGCTCCGGCATCAATCCGATTCGCTGCCGGATTTCCCGCCCCTGGCTTCTGATGTCGAAGCCAAGGACGGATCCAGACCCCGCGGCGGGGGTGACAAATCCAAGAATCGTTTTGAGGAGGGTCGTCTTTCCCGCTCCGTTTGGGCCCAGAAGACCGGTGCAGCCTTCAGGGATTTCAACGGTGAGATCGTTCAGCGCCACGAAGGACCCGTACTGGACGACAAGGTTTTGTGTCGAGGCGACGCTCACGGGTAGATACTTTACAGGGTTTTCGAGTGCTTGGGCGACCAAATTAGGGGATAAGTCCGCAATTGCCCGGCTGGAACTGTCGCTCGGTGACAAATACGAGCCAAAGGACCCAGTATATCGACGCACATATCTTCGACACGCTCTCCACCATGGCTCGCTTCGCTATCGCTGGCGTACACCTTCTTCCGGCTGCCGACCATCACAGATAGATGGAGGACATGAGGATTTCGTTGCCGAATACCAGTACAAGGACTTCACGTCCGAAGTCTGTACCCCATCGTTCCGCACCACAATCGATAGAGGCGGCGGTCCGTCATAAGAAGTTGAGCCATCCTTCTTGAGGCCGTTGGAGAATCCCGAGGCAAGTCCAAAATAGACCTTCGGCTCACGCAGCAACATCTTTCTTGACTCAGCATCATGAAAGTAACAACGCAACAGAGTCGGATTGGAATCGAGTTCGTTCAGCCTCTTCCAAGCGTTCTCCCCGTCATCGCCCTCCCACAGGTTCCACAGACCAAGATACGAGACCGGTTCGACTCTGTCAAAAAGTGGAAGGCCGTGTCGACCGGAAGAAACATCTAGTGGGCAGAGGAAAATATTTGAATCTCCTAACGGATTTGGACTTGCGGGGGAGTAGGTCCTAATTAACTTGTCTTTCTTTAGTGCCCCGCCTCGCGGCATAATCCCAATCGGAAAATCTCCGTAGGACTCGACGTACAAAGAGAGTGAGATACCAGCTTGATGCATATTTGAGATACAAGCTGATTTCTTTGCGCTGAGTCTGGCAGAAGCTATGACGGGAAATAGGAGCCCCGCCAAAAGGCAGACAATAAGAATCACTACAATAACTTCTACAAGCGTCACGCCTCTTTTCATAATGTCAACCGTTTTCGAACTTGAATCATAGACGCATCGACGACAAGGCAAATCGTAAGCGTGCTTAGGATAAGTGGCCAGTTATGCACAGCGCCTATTTGAAGAAAAAGAACGAAAAAAGCAACCATCAATACGCTTGTTCGGACGACGAAACGATCCAGCGATTGTTGAAACTGAAAGAGGCAGCTAGTCAGCACCGCAATCGCAAAGTATGGCCAAATGAAGCTGATCAAGCGACTCGCATCCTGAAAAGCTGCATCTAAATACGTATCAGCTTCAAATGACCGGAAAGAGTGAAACCCGTTCAACGCAAACGCGGCCAAAATCAGACTCAATAGATAACTGAAATTTAAGAACCCCAGACTTACAAGCCCAGAATGAAGTCTCGCTAATCTTGACATGATCCGGGCGGGCATGCGGGCGGCTCGGTTGTGCTTGAACAACATTTCTGTTGAGCTGTGCCTGGTACCATCGCCGGCTGCCAGTTTCCGCAAACAATGTAGTTCCCAGTGTAGCACTGATAGTATTGGTCAAATCGGTGCATCCAGAAATGAGGCTCCCCGAATATTCCGTCGCTGTCGTTGTCGCCAGTCGTTTCGCAAGTGAAAAAGATACCGCCTGACTTGCACCAAAATACCTCTGCCGTCGATTGTAGTGTGCAGTTTTCAGCAAGGCCCGGTGGGCAAGATGGAATGGCTGTGGGTGTACGTCGAAGTCCACTTGCACTTGATGCTTCGACAGAACACCCACAGTCTCTTTCCGAGGCTGCGGCGGAAGGTATGTCTGAAACGGTCCCAAAGATGCCCAGTATTGACAGCGGTGCGACGCCAACGGTAGCAATCGATAATTTTATCAAGTTCAACATAAATTCTGATGCTCTAGTTACAGTCTAAAACCAATCGTATCCCCCCCCCCCCACCTGCATTAAAATCAAGTGGAAGGCTGAAACTGGGCCTTTAGGCCTAGTGAACTCGGGCCGATTTGGCATGCGCGAACCGTGGACATTCAGTAAACTCCGCCAAATGCGACTCACGCACCTAGTTTCCTGCGCGGGTTGAGCGAGCAAGTTGGGGCCAACCCAATTGGCGGACGTGCTCCGTCAGCTTCCTCAATCGGTGAATCCTAACCTGCTGGTCGGCTTCGAGAACTCGGACGACGCGGGGGTGTTTCG
>JADZBW010000086.1 GCA_020851885.1 Fimbriimonadaceae bacterium
GATCGTAGGGATAACCTTCGCCAGGAGGCGATTCCTCGCTGCCAACAATATAGTCGGCGTGGTCCTTCACCTCATGGGCCACCTCCATCATCTGCATGAGGCTGGCGTCCCAAGCGAGAATGTCGAAATGGTTGCTGCCAAGGGCTTGGGCCAATTCCCATGTCTGGATGGCATTGCCGGTTTGATCGTCGTAGCTCACCGCACGGGTTGGATAGTCGTGACCGGGACCTCGGCGCCAACCATTGCCATGATTCCAAATAACCAAGACGTAACGCTGGGCAGGATAGAAGGTCTTGCCCCAGTTGATGAAGTCCAGCAGGGTGTTCTTGTCACCCATGTCGACATTGAGCCCCATGTTCTGGATGAGCTCCGAAGCGATGCTATTCGAGTTGTCCGACTTCGCAAGATACCGACGCGTGCCATTGAACGAGGAGCCACCGAAGAGATCGGTGGATTGCTTCCACTGGACGACGAATCGGACATCGGAATTGCCCGCCACCTTCTCGATCTGGTTCATGTTCAGGTCGCTGAACTGATAGAGGTCATTCGCGGCGTTCATGTAAACGAGGACCGTCCACTTCGAGGTGGTGGGGTTGTTCGCCTCGATCGTCAGAGTCGCCCCCCCCTGCAGGGAGGTCGGGACATGAGTTGCCACGACGGTGCCGTTGCCGACCGACGTCCCTTGCACGAACCCATCGGGACTCACCGTCGCGACTCCACCGAACGTTTGCCAAGTGAAGCTCCCCGGGGCAACGAACGTTGCTTTGCCGGCGGCATTATAGGCGGCGGCATAGAACTGCCGACCCAATCCTGCCTTGAAGAGTGCCGACGTAGGAGTGACTTTGACCGTCGCGGGATCGGTACCCACCGCCGCTCGATAGGAGGTCGTGCCGTTGATGGTGATCAACTCTTCGATGATCCCAACGATGCTGCCACCAAGGTCGCGACTCGAAAAGAGCTCGACCTTGACCCGATAGACGCCCTTGGACAAGTTCTGGATCGGGGCTGGTTGCTCCCCGGCGACGTCACGGTTGATCGCCACCGTTTGGACCAGCGAGTCATTTGCGTTGTAAAGGCTCCATTTCTGGGAATTGCCGCTGATCGGATTGCCGTAATTGGTCCAATCGGCAATGGCGTTGAAGGTGATTCGCCCTCCGCCTCCACCACCGCCGCCGCAACCGACGAGAATACTGACAAGGAAGCCTGCAAGAAAAGAAAGAATGCCTAATCGCTTAATCATAAACGCCGTTTCCAAATGCCCTGTTATTAGTGTTTGGTTCGCACCAGTATGGCTCACGCGTAGGTTCAACTGAACCGAGAATCTCAGTGTAGTGCCCGACGACTCCGTCTCTCAGTTATTGACTCTCCTTGGAGAGCTTGGAGTTCGGACGATCGAAGATCGACCGAACGACGGAAAAATGGGCTTTCCCGTAACCGTACCCCTTGCCGACGGGCAATCGCTCGTCCTCGATCTGCCTACGCCGGGGCCCTTGAGCAACTTGGATCCTTCCCAACTCGGGGTAGCCATCATCGATTCCGACGGCCACGTTCTTCGAACATGGGGATTGGCGAATCGCCTCACTCTCTTTCGGTCGCATCAGTCCCTACTGGATTCTCCCATTGGCAATTTGCTGGAAACGGCCTATGAGGGCTCCCACGGGACGCTTTATCTGGACGGCTACCGCTACTTCTGTGCGGGGGTTGCCAATGACGAAGAGACCGATGCCTTCCTATTGGTGATCAATGCCCAGGAGGAACAGCACGCTCGCCGTCAGGCCCGCAAGAGTTGGCGTATTGCCAACGTGATGAAGCGCTTGGGAAAGGTCTTGACGATGAACCAGCAGGTTCAAGCGATCGCGGTGGCAGCGGCCCACGAAGTCGCTTCGGCAACGGAATTGGCGGCCGTTCTGGTTTGGACGGTCGATCAGGCGGACAACTGTCTGCGGCTCGCGGCAAGCGTAGGGGCCAATCGAGCAGGTACCAACATCCTTAGCAAGCTCGCCATCGAAGGTGGATCCTCTTGCGTCGCAGAGCTTGTCGCGACCACGCGATCGGCATTCTTCACTGGCGATGTCGACGACCACGTGATGACCTGTGAACTCGAAGCGAAGTTCTGCTACTTGCGTCCTGGTGCAGCAAGCGTGCATCCATTGGTCATTTCAGACCGGCTCCTTGGCGTCCTGGAACTCATCGGAAGGGAGGAAGATCCTCAATTCGCCGAGAATCAGGAGCTTTTTCAGACGATCGCCGAGCACTTTGCCCTCGCCCTCAATGCGGCGATCATGTTCGAGGATTTCGAGAAGCTGGCGACTCATGATGCCCTTACCGGCATCGCCAACCATCGGTACCTTCAAGAGTTCCTCCACCAGCGAGTGCTCGAGGCGGCGAGGACGGGGCAGGAGTTGGGAGTGATCATGATCGACGTGGATCACTTCCGGAGTTTCAACGAGGAAGAGGGCCATGACGCCGGTGATGAAGTGCTCCGATTGGTCGCCGATGCCATCAAGATCTGCGTGAGACCCTACGACTTGGCGGCTCGCTATGGTGGAGAGGAATTCACCGTCGTGATGCCCGGAAGTTCGGAACAAACGACTCACGCCGTCGCGGAGCGAATCCGTCATCGCGTGGAATCCCTCTCCTACTTGACCCGCTCCGGACGGGAACGCCACGTGACGGTCAGCCTTGGCATGGCCAGCTATCCCAATGGCGGAGTCGATGCGGGGGACTTGCTCAAAGCCGCCGACGTCGCACTTTTTGAAGCAAAACGAACGGGTCGGAATAAGGCCGTGGCATTCAACGGACAGATTGCGTTCGATGGCCGGCGCGACGATCTGAATCTGCCCGCGATCATGGCATGGCTGCCAGACCGAGACCGAGAAGCCAGCGAAACCTTGTACTCGCTCTGCCTTCACGACGTGGTTTCCCTTTCGACGCAATTGAACCTGACGGCCATGCAGACCGCCATCCTCCAGGCATTGGTCCGGGTCATGCCGACCGTTCGAAGGATTCGAAAGAAGGACCCGGAAATGTTGGAGAGAATGCTGGCTGCCGATGAGTTTCGCCTTCTGCTGCCGAGTCTGAACGCTTACGAAGACCGCTACGATCAGCATGGAAACCGTATTCCCTTGCTTGCCCGGGCCCTCCAGGCGATCTTGGCGGTCGTCGAAGGTCAAGGCAAACCGTTCGTCGACGATCCGGACCGATTCGACCCAGAAATCATGGCGTTGGTCCTGAATCGCAAGCGTGCGGCTTGACCTCGCGTCGACAGATGTGCCATCATTTCGAGTTGCGTCTGGGAAGACGTTGGAGACCGATTTATGTACGCGATTGTGAAGACGGGCGGAAAGCAGTTTAAGGCCGCCAAAGATGAAGTGCTCATCATTGAAAAGCTCGAGGGCGAACCCGGAACGAAGGTGACTCTGGATGAAGTCGTCCTCATCGCCGATGGCGCGAAAGTCAAGGTCGGTTCTCCGCTGGTGAAGGGCGCCAAAGTCACGGGCGAGATCGTCCGCCAGTGCAAGGGTCCGAAGGTAAACGCTTTTAACTATAAGCCGAAGAAGAATGAGCGAAAGCGCTGGGGACATCGCCAGCCGCAGACCCATCTTCGCGTAACGGCGATCGAGGCAGGTAACTAAGCAGATGGCACATAAGAAGGGTCAAGGTTCATCCCGTAACGGTCGAGATTCCAAGCCGAAGTTCCTCGGGGTGAAGAAGTATGGCGGCGAAGTCGTCAAGCCAGGCAACATCATCGTCCGACAGCGCGGCACGCAGTTCCACAAGGGCGTCGGCGTCGGTATGGGCAACGATCATACGATCTATGCATTGATCGACGGTCAAGTGAAGTTCGAGGGTCCTAAGGACAAGCGGCGCATCAGCGTCTATTCCGCCCAGGCTTAGTTGCAAATCCCTAAACGATCTTGAGCCGGATGTCGAACGACATCCGGCTTTTTCATTTTCGAGATTGCGCTTTGCACGTGGCGGCTAGAGAATCCCGCTGCGCAGCAGATCCTTCAGAACCAGCAGCCCGACCAGCCTCTCTTCATCCACGACCGGAAGTTCGCCAATCTTCACGGGGAAGTTCTGAAATACCTCCAGAGCCTCGACCGCCAACAGTTCCGGCGAAATCGTCGAGGGATTTGAATTCATCAGGTCCTCGACGGGGGCGGCAAGGGGATCGGTGTGATTCAACAAGTGCTTGCGGAGGTCGCTCTCGCTGATGAGACCGGCCAATTGGCCGTCCGCCGAAACAATACAGGCGGCGCCGACGGCCGAAGCGGTCATGGCACGGATGACGTCGGTTGTCGTCACTCCCGGCGCCACCACGGCGATATCGCTTGCGGGTCGCATCACGTCGCCGACGGTCAGGAGAAGCCGCTTGCCTAGCGCCCCGCTGGGGTGGAATCGGGCAAAATCCTCGCGCGAGAAGCCACGACGATGCATCGTCGCAATGGCAAGGGCATCGCTAAGGGCCAACATCGCGGTGGTAGAAGTGGTTGGGGCCAGGTTGTTTGGACAGGCCTCTTCTTCAACGTGGGTGTTCAAGCAAAGATCCGCCTGTCGGCCAGCGCTTGAATTGGGCCGTCCGGTGATGAGGATCGACCGGGCGCCTTGAGCGCGAATGGATGGGAATAGTCGGACGATCTCATCGGTCTCGCCGCTGTGCGAATAGAGGATGACGATGTCTCCGGTGGTAACCATCCCGAGGTCGCCATGGACGGCCTCGCTGGCATGAAGGAACAGTGAAGGTGTCCCGGTGCTGCTCAAGGTTCCTGCGGTTTTGCGGGCGATATGGCCGGACTTGCCAACTCCGCAAGTGATCACCCTGCCCTTGCACGCCATCAACCACTGTACGGCGATCTCAAATTCAGGTCCGAGATTTTCGGCCAGGAGGCGGATCGCTTCTGCCTCCTGGAGTAGCGCCTGTACACCGACCTCCCGACTCACTTGACCCCCATAATCGTCTTGCCAAACAGAGATCCAACCCACTCGACCGCCATTTTCGCGGTCTCGTTATTGGTGTCGAATAGCGGATTCGTCTCTACGAGGTCCAAGCCCACCAAGTCATAGGGACAGTCCGGAGCATCGAGATATTCCCGCAAAAGCTCCGCAAGCATGTGACCCTCGCGATAGGTAAGGCCACCGCGTACCGCCGTGCCGGTTCCGGGAGCAAGGATCGGGTCCAAGACATCCACATCGAACGAGATCCAGAGATTCTTGATTCCGGTGTTTCGCATCCACTTGTCGAACCAAGCCACCGTTTCCACGACGCCATGGCGGTCCACATCATGCATCGAAATGGCCAGATCGCCAGGCGTTCGACGGATCAAATCGCGCTCACCGGGATCGACGTCTCGCAATCCGTACCAGGAGGTTGCTTCTGGACGGAGACGCTTCCCTGGCACGACTTCTTTCAGGAGCTTGCTCCATTGGATGTCTTCGACGCCACCGAGGCCGCTGGGGAGTCCCTGAAGGGCCGCAATGGGCATTCCATGAAGATTGCCGGTACTGCTTGTCGCGGGGGTATTGGCATCGGCATGGGCATCGATCCACAAAAGGGCCAGATGGCCGTCGAAGTGCTCGAGGGCAGCCGAAACCGATCCCAAGCTGAGGTCATGCTCCCCGCCAAGGACCAACGGGATACGATTGGCTTGGAATGCGGTCTTCACGCGCGCTTTCAATTCCTTGACGCACCCAAGGAGCGGGTCGAAGTTGCGCAACCCCGCTTGGTTTTGGCATTCGACTCCGGTGGCGAGATCTCCTTGATCGTGGACGTCCACATGGAGCGCCTCTAAGGTCGGGATCAGTCCCGCCAGGCGCAGTGCAGCGGGGCCAAGGCGGCTGCCTAGCCGCTTCCCGCACAAGTCGAATGGCACCCCGATGACGTCGATCACGGTTGGAGAGTGTACCGGGAGGGAGAATTTGGGAGTTTCCTGCCACGAGTCCTTCGCCTCAAGCCAATGTGATTGACCCAGTACAGTGGCCTCAGGATGGGTTCCGAACCCACCATGCCCAAGTACACTCCATTCCATGCCAACTGTCGGAGTCGTCGCGATCCAGGGCGACTATGAGAAGCACATCGATGCTCTCTGGAGAACCCAGTACAACGATCTCGACGTGCGGGAAGTTCGGGTAGCGGAAGACTTGGATGGCGTTGATCGGGTGATCATTCCCGGTGGCGAGAGTACGACCGTCGGCATGTTGATGCAGCGATTTGGACTTGCCGACGCCTTACGGGCACGGGCGGCAACAGGAATGCCAGTCTGGGGGACATGCATGGGCATGATCCTCATGGCCAAGAGCATCGAAGATCGCCAAGATCAATTCACCTTGGGCTTGCTGGACATCACCGTTCGCCGAAATGCATTTGGCGCTCAGGTCCACAGCTTTGAAGATGAAGTTGCCGTCGAGGGTCTGGGCACGTCCGTCATGGGGGTTTTCATTCGTGCGCCCATCGTCACGGAATGTCGCGGTGGAGCCATCCCGATTGCTCGCTACAAGGACCTGATTGTCGCCGTCAAGCAGGGCAACTGCCTGGGCACTTCATTTCATCCCGAACTCACTGATGACGATCGAATGCATCGATGGTTCCTTGATTGGGCCTCGTCCTAACCTACTGGCAGTTCCAGGCGTCTAATCCACTGTATGCGGTTGCTCATCGCCCTCCTCTTGCTCCCCACAATAACCGCGGCTGGTCCGAGCCCCAAACCTGGTTCGGCATTCGACCTGCGCATATCCACGCCGGAAGTGGGCTCGAAGGGTCGGATCATCGTCGAGCAAGATCACTTCCGATTTGAGCAGGATCCCCCTGGCACCCGGCGAGTGCTTGTCGGGACGAACCTGACCGGCATGGCTTGCTTCCCAACCTCGGTGGCACAGGCCGAACAATGGGCGGACTCGCTGGCGATCCGGGGCTATAACGCGGTCCGGTTCCATCATATCGACTGGGTCATTCGCGATTTCGGGTGGGAGATCAAGGAGAACGCGGACACCTTTATCGCGGCATTGAAGAAAAGGGGGATTTGGGTCACAATCGACCTCTTTAGCGAGCGACGCGATCTTGGA
>JADZBW010000087.1 GCA_020851885.1 Fimbriimonadaceae bacterium
ACCAGCGAGTAGTTGTTGATCGGCAGCGCCATGTGCCACACAAAGGTCGATGTCCGGTCCGAGTTCTTTTGAGTCTTCTCCAGAATCCCTGGCCCAACGGCGATGAGGGGATCGGGCACCGTCAACCGCATCGTTGCGTGGTTGGGACGGTCGGAAGGATGGTCCTTGCACGGGAAGAGGAGGTCCGCTCCCGCACCCTGCAGGGCCACCGAAATCCAATCCGCTCCACTTGGAGTCTTCGCCCACATGATCCCGCCATCCCAAGGAGCGTTCTTGGCGACGTGGGGCTGTCCTGCGTAGCTTGTCTCGACCCGAATCGGATCCCCTGGCTGTTTGGAAAGCGGGAAGTGGATCCGTAACATCCCCTTCAGCCGCTCGAATCGCAGTGGGTTCTTGCCGTCCGTGACCTTGGAGACGGTGTATGGATCGTCGAGGTCCACCAAGATGCTCGCGGTCGGGATGACCGTCTTGGCCTCTAAAATCGTTGTCCCCAAGATGGCCTTTTTGGTCGGTTCTACCTTGATGGAGATGTCGTAAGACTGAACGTCATAGGCAGCCTGCTCCAGCTTGAGGCTTCCTCCCGAAGACTCCCCTTGAGTCGCTTGCGCGGTGGCAATGAGCAGCGGAATAGCGGCGAGTAGGTTCATGTCTTCTGGTTAAGTATAAGCCCTGAAATCATCCTGGGATCGCCCTGGGATCGCCGAATTCATTCGGCAAATTTCTAGAAGTGCCTGGGATCGCCGAATTCATTCGGCAAATATCTAGAAGCACTCGGGATCACCGAATTCATTCGGCAAATATCCAGAAGCGCCCCGGGATCGCCGAATTCATTCGGCAAATATCTAGAAGTGCCTGGGATCGCCAAATTCATTCGGCAAATATCTAGAAGCGCCCTGGGATCGCCGAATTCACTCGGCAAATGTCTTGAAGCGCCCTGGGATCGCCGAATTCATTCGGCAAACATCTGGAAGCACCCGTAACGCCTGCCGCGATCCTGCCAAGCAACTTCTAACCTGATGCACCTGGCGATATAGACCCGGAAGAAAGTTATCAACAGCCACTCGAAAACCCATTTGGAACCCTCAAGGTGTGACCCATGTGCCCGGAATGGACACCCCTTCGTCGCCATCATGGCGATGCGTTGGGATGAAGGTAAGCGCAGCTCCATCACCCAAGCCCGCAGTCCCAAGCCGAGCTTGACGATGGACTCATTTTGGGACGAGCCTCCGTTCGGTCCGATGAACTTTTTTAACAAATTCTCCAAAACCGTCGAGGGACCTATAAAAGATGATTCAACGACTCATGTATAATCAGGGAGCGATATGAGACTGAACGCGCAAACCGACTTTTCGCTCCGGATCATGATGTTTCTAACAATCAAGGCGGGCCGACTGGCCACGATCCCTGAGGTCGCGGCCAAGCTCGATCTGTCGAAGGACTACACCATGCGGATTGTGGCCAAGCTGGTGGCGAAAGGCCTGGTCACTTCAGTCCGTGGACGCACGGGCGGACTCACCCTCGCCAAGCCGCCTGATTCGATCACGGTTGCAGACGTAGTCGCTGCCATCGAGCCAGACTTTGCCCTTGTGCACTGCTTCCAAGCGACCGGACGCCCAGACTGCTCGATTGAGACGGCCTGCCTGCTCAAAGGCGTCCTCTCTTCGGCGCTCGGAGCCTTCATGTCTGAGCTCAGATCATGTAGCCTTGCCGATCTAACCGAACCCAACCGAATCCGGCTCGGCGAAATCCTTCGGCCGAATGATCCGGCCCACCCCATCAAGGGTCGCGTTCGCCAAAGTCCGACGGCCAGGAATCCTGCCCCTATCGGAGGTGCCTGCTAAGTGCCCTACGTCATTACCGAACCCTGTATTGGGGTCAAAGACAAGTCGTGCATGACCGTTTGCCCCGTGGATTGCATCTACGAGGGCGAAGACATGCTTTATATCCATCCGGACGAGTGCATCGATTGCGGTTTGTGCGAGCCGGAATGCCCCGTCACCGCGATCTTTGTCGATTCGGACGTGCCGCAGCAGTGGCGCGACTACGTCGAGAAGAACGCCATCGAGAGCCGACAACTGTCCGGCTCCACCATCCCAATGGAAGCCAAATAGGAAAAAACTTATGAGTACATCAACCTTTGATCGTCCCGTCTGCCAACTTGTTGCCGAGAAGCCTTCTCGCTCGCGCGTCTTCGAGCGCTGGGGAATCGACTATTGCTGCGGCGGCAAGAAGATTTTGTCTGAGGTATGCGCCTCCAAGAACCTCGATCTTTCTGAGGTGACGCAAGATCTGGAGGCCTCCGATTCCGGTCCTCAGCCGAGCGGAACCGACTGGACGAAGGAGTCGTTGACGGCCCTTTCCGATCACATCCAGAGCGTCCACCATCATTATCTCACCCTCGCTTTGCCACGATTGACGATGCTCACCGAGAGGGTTGCGGAGCGACACGCCAAGAAGGATCCACGCCTCGTCGAATTGAGCCACGTCTTCGCTGACTTCCGCTCTGAAATGGAGGTCCACACGGGTAAGGAAGACCAAATTCTGTTCCCCGCGATCCGATCTCTGGAGGAGCCCGGACAAGAGAACCCGGTTGCCCGCGGGATCGCTCAGCCGATCTCGGTCATGCTTGCCGACCACGACGCTGCCGGAGCTGCCCTCGTGAAGATGAAGGAGTTAACCGATGGGTTCGAGCCGAGCCCCGACGCCTGCAATACCCATCGTGCCATGCTCGATGCTCTAGCCGAACTTGAAGCCGAGACCCACCAACACGTTCACCTTGAGAATAACATCTTGTTTCCAAGGGCGATCGAGAAGGCGTCCAGCCTGGCGTAAGCGCCATGTCCGGTTCCCAGTCCAGGCTGTCCCGGGACTGGGAACTGAACACTGTCTTCGTCGTTCCAAAAACCAGG
>JADZBW010000088.1 GCA_020851885.1 Fimbriimonadaceae bacterium
GCCCCGCCAATCTCCTTGTCGAGGAGTCCGAGTTCGGTATTCGCCTGGGTGCAGGCCTTCTTGAGGAGGATGTAGGCATCGATCATCTTGGGATGCTCGGTGAGGCCGCTGATCTGGAACAAATTGCGAGTACGCTCGGCCTGGGAGCCCCAGTACGCGTTGGCGGGGACTTTGACTTCACCCAGAGAGTCTTTCTCGATGCGGAATTCCATGAATGGAGTTTACCGGTTCAAGGTTCCCCTCCTCGATATTCGCAGCAAGAGGCCCGGGTAGGTACGGAAAGTCCTGCCGGAGGGGGGGTAGGACCTTGGCAAAGGCAGGAATTCGGAGATGGAGCTCAGAATCTTCACTACATGCGACTTACCGCGGCCCTCTTCGGGACGATCTCCCTCCTTGTACCGCTAACCGGTTCTGCTCAGATCGAATACGTGCGGGAGCACTACGTCAAGCAGGAGGTAGCGATTCCGATGCGCGACGGGGTTAAGCTCTTCACTTCCATCTACTCGCCGAAGAGCAGTGCCAAGCCAGCGCCGTTCCTGATGATGCGGACCCCATACTCATGCAGCCCTTATGGCAGCGACGTCTATCGTGGGAGCCTCGGTCCAGAGAGTGAGTTCGTCAAAGAAGGTTACATCTTCGTCTACCAAGACGTTCGAGGTCGATACATGTCGGAAGGCGACTTCCATTGGATGAATCCGTTCATTCCAAACAAGAAGCTGGGGCAAGTGGACGAGTCCACCGATACCTTTGACACGATCGAGTGGCTCCTGAAAAACGTCCCATCCAACAACGGTCGGGTGGGCGTCTATGGCACCAGTTTCCCCGGTCACTATGCCGCACAGTGTCTGCTCGATCCCCATCCGGCCCTGAAGGCGGCCAGCCCCCAAGCGCCGATGGTGGATAACTGGTTGGGCGACGACATGCACCATAACGGGGCGTTCTTTCTGCCCCATGCAATGAACTTTATCGCGGGTTTCGGCAAAGTGCGCCAAGGTCCGACTCAGAACTATGGACCTGGCGTTTTCAGCCATGGAACGCCGGATGGGTACCGTTTCTTCCTCGAACTGGGGCCGCTGAAGAATGCGCTGACCAAGTACAACATGGAACAGATTCCCCTTTGGAAAGAGTGGATGAAGCATGGGGACTACGACGAGTACTGGCAGGCGCAAAACGTCTCCCAGAACTTGAAGAATGCCAGCAAGGTGGCGATCCTGACCGTCGGAGGATTTTGGGATGCGGAGGACCTCTATGGTCCCCTCGATATGTACAAGGCGATCGAGCGGAATACGCCGAACAACGACAGCAAGCTTGTCATGGGGCCATGGTATCACGGCTCCTGGAATGGCGGTCCTGGCGACTCCTTGCATGACATCCGTTGGAACACGAAGTGCGGCGAGGACTTCCGGAACACTCTGCAAAGACCCTTCTTCCGCTACTATCTTTGGCAGGACGTCTCCAAGCCGGAGATTGCCGATGCGACGATGTTCGACGTTGGCGCGGACAAGTGGCGGAGCTTTTTTCAATGGCCACCCCGGGAGGCGGTGACGGTCAGCTTCTGGCCAAAAGCGCGGACAGAGCCGAATGAATTCGGCGATCCCAGGACGGTATCAGGAACCACGGTTGGCGCACTGGATACCGTTAAGAGCGCGACGGCAAGTTCGATCGAGTGGATTTCCGATCCCTTCAAACCGGTGCCCTGCTCAAACTCGATCTCGGTAGGTATGCCGCGATCCTATATGATCGAAGACCAGCGATTCGTTTGGGGGCGGCCGGATGTGCTCAGTTTTGAGACGCCCACGCTGTCGCAAGATCTGACGGTGGCCGGTCCCGTGAAGGCCACTCTGTTCGTCAGCACGACGGGGACGGACGCGGACTTCGTGGTCAAGGTGATCGACGTCTATCCTGGCAACGCTCCCAATAACTCGCCACGGGGTCCAGACGTTCCTATGGGCGGCTATCAGATGATGGTTCGGGGCGAGCCGTTTCGCGCCAAGTATCGGAACTCATGGTCCAAGCCATCGCCCATGGCTCCTGGCAAGCTGGAAAAGGTTGAGATCACGATGCCGGATATCTGCTACACATTCAAGGCGGGTCACAAGTTGATGGTGCAGGTGCAGTCTTCTTGGTTTCCATTGATCGATCGGAATCCTCAGACGTTCACCGACATCTTCAGTTGCGATGCCTCGGCATTCCGGTCGGCGAAGCACAGACTGTTCATGGGCGGAAAAACCGATAGCAGGGTTTCTCTGGCAATTCTAAAATAAACGCCAAGTTTTGAGCCGTTCCGACCGAAGCCGGAAATAAACGCAGATGAGATCCACCTAGGTGGATCTCATCTGCGTATCCGGACCAAAAGTCAACCTAGTGATCTTTTGGCAGTCGTTGGAACGATAAGTTGCTATTTGCCGCTTAAGTCTCCGCCCAAGTCCCGCTCTTCGCCGCCACCGGTGGTTTTGGCACCACCTGCAGCAGCCTGGGCATCGAGGGCTTGTTGCTTCTCCGACTTATGCCCTTCCGGCATTTTGACGACGTTATCGATCTGCATCTTCTCTTCACCAAAGAGCCGATTTGCTCCAAATACAGCAGCGACTACGGCCACAACGATGATGGCTACCAGACCGAGTTTCTTAGCGTTCTCGTTCATTACTGTTTGAATGATTCGTCAAAGTGAATCAGATTTCGGAGCTTGTTCGCATCGGCGGTAGCCGGAGCAGTTGCCCACTGAGTATGCATAATCTGGTTCCGCTTCATCGTCTTGGAGTGACCATCGGCAAATCCCCAGTTGGTCTGGCCGCCATAGGCGCCTACGGCCATCGCATCACCAGCGCCACACCAAGCTCCCGGAACCGACGTGACCTTCGGCCACGTTGCCAATCCATTGGAAAGCTGAGATGGCTCGAACGCATATTCTCGCTGGTCGTTGCGGTGTTGCATGAGACCAGTCCAGTAGCTCCAACTAATGTATGACGGAATGAGCCAGATGGTCTGCGCCGGAGCACCAACCGCTCCACTTGCGAGCGATGGCGTCATCACCGAGCTACTTAGGCCAGTAGAGACGCTCACGCTGTCCCAACCCGCGATGCCAAAGCCGTAGGTTCGACCGGCGGGAATTCCGTAGTAGGAAAAGGTGTAGCTGATGGGGCCGCCTGTCGGCAATGCCTCGTTGCTGCTGTACCCGCTGGCCAATGCATCGCATCGACCCATGGAATCATTGGGCGACTTCCAAAGTCCCTTGTTCTTGATATAGGGATTCAGCACGATGTGGCCACTGTTCACCTGGGGAACGGTCACAGGGTTGGCCCATGCTGGCTTGTCGTTTCGCAGCATAGGGAACACGTCGTCGTAGTCTGTCATGTACATCATGGTTCCAAGCAGAATTTGCTTGTTGTTTGACAGATCCGCAGCCTTCTTCGCAGCTTCCTTTGCCTGCGCAAACACTGGGAATAGAATAGCGGCAAGGATCGCGATGATGGCGATGACAACAAGGAGCTCGATGAGAGTAAAAGCGGACTGCTTCTTCGCAGTCCGGAGGTCGCTTGACCTTGACATAATGACCTTCCAGAAATTTAAGGATGACCAAGTGATGTCGATCGCTTGATTCAACCGTGCATGATATCACAGGATTCTGGTTTCTCCCAAAGAAATCATCTTTCGGGCAAAGTGTTTTGCCAACACGGTCGCCCATTGCCAAATTCTGGGTCGCGACAAGCCGATGCCGGAAGCGGTTTCGCGGGCATTGCGTGCTTTGTTGGGGAAGGTGGATCTTACGACCTTGAAGGGGATTTTGGTCTCCTCCGCCGCCTGGCTACCAAGGTCCCATTGTGCTCCGGTTCTTTTTTCAAGGATATGGCGCAATTGCCAGGGTACGTCAAACCATGCCGTGGAATAGAAATCCCCAGTCGGGCGGCCACTTAATGGGGAAGTGGCGGTTCCTGCTTTGGATTAGGGCTGAGATGGCGATGACTCATAGGACCGGAAAAGCATATCTCTCC
>JADZBW010000089.1 GCA_020851885.1 Fimbriimonadaceae bacterium
CCTTCAATCTGTGCGGTTGGCGGCATTGGCATGGTCACTCTCCTTCCGCCGGGCTGATGGCAACGCTACAGATGAATCAGCGTCTGGATTGTCTCAGGGGATCTTGGCACGGAGGGCTGCAGGAGTTGCTTAGCGAGCAGCTTCCAAGCACCCTGGATGAGAAGCAAAAAGACAATAAAATCACGAATTTGCTTCAAGGAATGCGACTGGAAAAGAAGATCGAGAACCTTGGTAGCCGGAGCGCACCGGATTGGCGGCTGGTTCCACCGTAACCCATCAGCCTTAGCTAAGGCGATCTTCTCTTAGAAAAGAAACAAGCCTAGATAGTTACATAACTGATTGATCTAGTTGTTTTCTTTGGATCGTATCTAGCAAAGAGCTTAAGAAAACGGCACTTACTCCGGGTTAGTCGGAGGCGGAATTGTCATCCGAGGACAATTCCTCTACCGGGCGGCCATTCAGATGCTCGATACCTATGTCGGCGCCGGTGAGGTGGAGATCATCGGCGACTACCGGGCGATGATCACCAACATCGAGCACCAGACTTTGTTCGACATGCTCGAGAGCCGGAGAAAGCCCGACCTGTTGGTCTACTTCAATCTGCTTCGCGACCGGGATCGCGTGGAGTGGGTGGCCATGGACATGTACCACGTCTACCGCCAGGTCGTGCGCGCCACCTTGCCCGAGGCGCGGATTGTTGTGGATCGATTCCACATCCAGCGCATGGCGAACGATGCGCTGGAGAAGCTCAGGAAGCGCCTGCGCAAGACGTTGCCAGAACGACAACGTCTCAAGCTCAAGGACGAACGATTCCTGCTGCTCAAGCGCCAGCACAATCTCAAGCCGCAATCGATGGCGACGCTGCTGGAGTGGCTGCGGCGATTTCCGGAACTGAGCGAAGCCCACGCGTTGAAGGAGGGGTTCATGGCGATCTGGGACCATGAGGACCGCTCGGCAGCCGAAGCCGCCTTCACGCGCTGGTTGGGCAACGTGACACCAGACATCAAGCCGGTCTTCAAGGACCTGCTCTCGGCAATGACGAATTGGTACGACGAGATCTTCGCTTACTTCGAGCAGCCGATCACCAACGCCTACACTGAAGCAGTCAATGGGCTCGCCAAGGGGATGAACCGTATGGGCCGCGGCTACAGCTTCGATGTCATTCGCGCACGCATGCTCTACGACCCCAAAGCGCGCAAGGCAGGATCGGTGCAGGTGCTGGAACCCGCGCCCGATCCGGACGATGCGGGAATGGTCATGAAGTACATGACTTCGAGGGAACTTTCGCGTCCGGTCCGCATGCGGCGCCGCACGATCGAGTACGGTGCCCACATCCCGACGCTCGTCGAACTCCTGAACACGGGACACTTCGAGGACTGAGTCCGACCCAGGAGCCCCCAGATGGGGCGATCTCGCCTATGGTTCAGCGTCGTCCCGCAGAATCGATTCGTAGTCCTGGCCGCCATGGAACACGCCAAGAATGGACACCAGGTCAGCGTCCACGACGAAGGCAATGATCACGCGCTTGCGGTAGTGGGTGACCCTCAAACCCGGACGCACATCGTCGCGCTTGTTGCCGCGTCGTGGGAAAGTAGAGAGGCTCTCGCAGAACTGGACGATGGCCTCGGTGAATCGATCGGCGATGTCTGTGGAGATGCGGAAGCGATTTAGCGGTACAGGGCCGCGAGCTGATCCTCGGCCTCTGGCGCGAAGACGACAGGGTGCGTCACCGTGACTTGCGGCGCTCGGTGGCGAGGCGGGCCCTCACCGCATCAGGAGAAACAGCGCGCGTGGGGTCCGCCTTGAGGGCGTCGAGCGCCGGACCGACTTGATGGTGCAGCCAGGCCTCGACTGCTCGGTCGCGTGCAAGCAATGCGCGCAACCCGTCGCGAATGACCTCGCTCTCGCTGGCGTACTCGCCCGTACGAACTTTGGCCTTCACAACATCGGCCATCTCGTTCGGCAAGGTGATGCTGAGTTGCTGTGTGGTCCGCATGGCACGGCGGTCTGTCATGAGTAGGATTGAATCCTACTCCCGCTCAAAGCCGGCAGCAACGGGCGCGCATGGGAGCACTTCTCATTTCGACCCAAAGCAGCCTACGATGAGCAACCCAGTGAGATGGCCATCGCGACCTGACTCACACCAAAGAGTCTCCGGGATTCCCGGGGCGGTTCAGTTCATTGTGAGATTTTGAGTGCCCCCTCTTGGCCCGGGTCTGCAACGCTGATCGTAACTACGTCATCGAATCGGAGGGTGCAATGTCTTACAGAATCCCTGCATCAGCATTTGTCGCGTTGCTGCTAAGCGCGGGCGCGGCGAACCCATCCTGGGCTCAGGATCAAGCCTGCGTTGACGTAGCCCGCATCGGATTGGTCGACAAAGAAAACATCCGAACAATAGAGGATCGGATCGAGCGGATATTCCTCTACACCCGAAGTGAAAGGGATTCAACTTCCAGCGACATCGATAGATTGTTCGCCGCGGCTGACATTCCAGTGGGAGATATCCTCGTCGGAGCGTCGGGTTCCTGGAGCCAAGAGGAGTACCAGCGCATTCGCCAGATGGACGAGCGCACATTCAAGCGTTATGTGCATGACATGGTAGCCAAACACTCCAACCGGGCTACTGCTAACGACGCCGTCGCCAGAGTGGTGGATAAATGTTTGAATCGCTATGGATTTGCAGCTTGGCCTTCCTTCGGTCCGGGAAACTATCAGACCCCTTCGTTGACTCTCAGTTACCAAGCGCCTCGGGAATTGACCGACAATCCCAAGCTGAACGTCACGCTCTCGTATCCCCCGGAAATTTCGTGCACCCACAACGATCGACCAGCGACCAAGGTCGAACTCCAAAGCGGAAACCCGGTAATCCTGCGTTGTAAGCGCGTCGAGGCCGACGCGAACTCTGTTCTTGTCGTGGTGACTCCCGATACGCCAACGACGAGTCTGACCGGCGGAGAAATATGGTTTCCGCCCACGGCCGAGCCGTTTCCGCTATGCACGAAAGCTGTTGCGGAACGGATTGAAGTGGATGTGAACAAGTCCAAAGACTGGTTCCAGGAGATCGGACCTTTTTGCGGCCCCGTTTCGATCACGATGGCTGCGAAGGCTGAAGCAAAGGCACAACCTGGAACTCAAGGCGGGTACTCCGAGCTGGTTGTGTACAGAGGTACCGCTCCGACGACTGACCGAATCTTCATCAACGATAGGAAGGATTGGAAGGATCTTAGAACGATGGACTGGACCGGGCTCGGGGCCGGCCCTAGAAGGTTGGAAATACCCGCTTACCAGCGAGAGAAATTCCTTCTGACAATTGACGACCGACTTACGGACACTGAGCAGGGGCTGTGGGTCATTGACATCAATCCAAGGTAGTTGTCGAGATACTTCCACGTGTGAAACCGATGAGGAGCGTCAAATGTCTGTCTGCTCGTGGCCGCACCCGGCTGTTGCCGATGCGTCGGTCTGGCCAGAATCCAACATCCGACCGCAACAATTGGCGGATGCCGCCGGGCCATGAATTCCACAGAGTGTCGGCTGATCTGGTTCAAGAGGCGTCGTCTCGAACTCACACTGTAATCCGGATATCCTTTTATTGCGCGTCATCATGCTGCTGGGGGCGACCGTCGCCTACCCGCCAGATTGGTTAGAAAGTGCGTTCGAATTTCCCTTAACGCTATACCCATACCCATTCGTTATGGTATCCACACGAAATGAAGAACGCGATAATAGTTCTCGCACTCTATGGCCTCTCATGCGAACCTGGTTATTCTTGCCCGTGGAAGGCCGGGGAAGGTTTAGTTTCGGCGGACACAATGTATGTCCGCCCTTTAAAAAGTGCGTCTCGCTCGGCGCAGGGTAGACAGAGAAGAGAGTCATTTAATCTAGAATTGCCACTTTTTGGACAGGCAGGTTCGACGCGACGCGTGGCCGATCCAACAAGACCCGAGACTGAGTACCTCGTTGTGTACAGATTGCGTGGTGCAACGTTTCTTGCAGCGAAGCTGAGTTGCGATCCTGGCAATACGGTATTGGTAGACCAGACTGGCGCACCAGCCGATTTTGCAGTTCCGAACCAAATGAATGAACGCTTCTTCCGGCTAGCCGGGAGGAGGATTGAAGACTGGGAAGTTGAAACGCAAGCTGCGTTTGAGGGCGTGAAACAGATTGCACAAAACGAAGACGACAAGACTGAATCGCTAGTGAACAGGATTCTATCTGCCTATCCAAAGTATCACGGATTCGCCCCAGCTCTTGGCGCACAACGCACTTGCGGAGCAGCATATCGACCGGCTATTGGAAAAGGTACCGTTCATATTCCAGATCGGACTGGTGCCGGCGCAGAATATTTCCATGTCCGCCAGCCCGCAAATTGCGATGAAAAGATGAATGAATTCGTTGTCCGAAGATATGTATTGTGTGGCCGCGAATACTCAATTTATGCCGGAAGCGATCTCGCTTCGTGGGTTTCCGATAACTACGGTGTGAGGTTTAATGACTATCAAAGCTACGTGCCCGAATTCCTCATGGTCGTAAATGGAACGGTTCTTCCGCCGAGTGGCAAGTTCGCTTTTGGCAGAGATACATATCTCGGGAGCCTCGGCTCGGATTTCTATCGAAGTGAATACGACCAAGATTCGCCATCTTTACCGCTGTTTGGAACGAGTGCTACTAAACCCCATGGAACCGTCCGTATCCCGTCCTGTGACAGCGGCACTGTACTTGCCGCCATCGTTGTCATGCCCGCATACGAGCACGAATGGCCTTCCCTGCCCAAGGCTTTGGAGTTTAGACTAAATAAGTAGTCGAACCTGAAGAATCCGATTTCAGTGTGCGCCGAGGAGTGCAAAGAAGCTGGACGGCAAGGTGTTGGATAGTCTGCTGGGCGATTGTAAGGTATCCGTCCGACAGCCCCCATCCTTCCGTGCCGCGGCTTTCTCGACAAGTCTTGAGGCCAGTCCTTTCTCGGTTTGCCTCGGTGGCTCGTTCCTCTCTCGGTTCGCTGGTCTGGTTCATGCGCATTTGCGCGGCGTCGCGCAGTCGCTTGAGTGCGAGGGGTATTGCCGGGCTCAGGGTTGGTCGTATGCGACCTTCATGGCCTGGCGTCGGCGGCTGGTGCGTGAGCTGGCGGGTGCTCCGTTGCGATTCGAGCGGCGTCGCTGATGGTCGGCGGTCTGCCGGTGTGGGTGTGCGCCGACGCGGTGGACTTCCGCTTGGGCATCGACGGGCTGGCGCTGCGGGGTATCCGTCCGACAGCCCCCATCCTTCCGTGCCGCGGCTTCCTCGACAAGTCTTGAGGTCAGTCCTTTCTCGGTTTGCCTCGGTGGCTCGTTCCTCTCTCGGTTCGCTGGTCTGGTTCATGCGCGTTTGCGCGGCGTCGCGCAGTCGCTTGAGCGCCCGGGGTATCCGTCCGACAGCCCCCATCCTTCCGTGCCGCGGCTTCCTCGACAGTATCCATTCGCCTGGCCCCATTCTTGCGCAACACAAGACCGTTCAGGCATAGGCTCAGGTCGGAAGTAGCGCTTCGTAGCGTGCTTCGGCGTCGCTGCTCTTCGGGTCGATCAGCGGCAACTCGCGCATTACGCGGGTGAGATAGCCAAGCGGCTCTAGCCCGTTGGCCTTGGCAGTTTCGATCAAGCTCAGCAGCGTGGCGGTGACCTCGCCGCTGCGTTCGTTGCCCACGAACAGGTAATTCTTGCGCCCGATTGCCATTGCGCGGTCATTCTGCCCATATCGGGCAAGAGGTCGAGGTCTTTTATCGCTGGCATTCGCTGTACGGTCGTCGCGTGCGGCGGCAATACGGCGAGCGCAGGGCTAACGTGGACGTCGTCCATGTTGAAGTGACGCCCGGTGTCGTCATTGTCGTGGCCAGTTGGATGCTGGACCAGGGTGCGTGTGCGGGCATGGAACTCGGTGCACCCCAGGCCTCCGTTGAGGCGCTGACAGAACTCAATCGCGTCTTGCTCGATCTCGGTCTTCGGCGAAGCTCTCCCGGTGTTTGTCCCACCGGTGAGCAGCCCCATGAAGCCAAAGACGAGATCGACGCAGACGACGTTGTCTGCGGTACCAAGGCAGTGCCAGCTGAGCATGGATTTCGAGTTGCCATCGCTGGTCGGCTTGGACGAC
>JADZBW010000090.1 GCA_020851885.1 Fimbriimonadaceae bacterium
ACACCCCGGCAATCTATGTGAACCGAATCATCCAGGGGGTCGGGTATGAGAAGCGGATTGAGCGGTTGACCACGCGGGAGAAGTAGCACGTGCCGCAGCATCAGGTGGTGGCATCGGCGGCCCGCCGATGGTAGCCTGACCGGCTCGGTCAGGCATGGCTTGTGCATCAAATTCGACCGGGCCGGTCGAGACACGCACGTGCGAGCCGCACGTGCCACCTGCCGCACGCTACCGAAGTAGAATAATTGTATGCCTCTCACTCGTGAAATGCTTGCCCAACGCGCCGCACAGGAACTCCGCGATGGCTTCTATGTGAACCTCGGGATCGGCATTCCAACTCTGGTCGCCAACTACATTCCCGAGGGCATGGACGTGGTCCTCCAAAGCGAGAATGGCATGCTCGGCATGGGTCCGTTCCCCTTCGAGGGTGAGGCCGACCCCGACCTCATCAACGCCGGCAAGCAAACCATCACCGAAATTCCTGGCACCAGCTACTTCAGCAGCGCTGACAGCTTCGCCATGATCCGCGGCGGGCACATCGACCTTAGCATCTTGGGTGCGATGGAAGTCAGCGGCATGGGCGATCTCGCCAATTGGATGATCCCTGGCAAGATGGTGAAGGGAATGGGAGGGGCCATGGACCTCGTCGCAGGCGTGAAGCGGGTCGTGGTGGTGATGGAGCACACCAACAAGGCAGGTGAGAGCAAAATCCTGAACGAATGCACTTTGCCCCTAACTGGGAAACAGTGCCTCGACCTCATCATCACCGACTTGGCGGTGTTCCAAGTCGAACGCGGAGTCGGACTAACCTTGATCGAGCTGGCGCCGGGCGTCCCCCTGGAAGAGGTCACTGCCAAAACCCAGGCTCCTTTCAAAGTCTCGGGCAACCTGAATCAAGTCGTCGTAATCTAGGGCCGCTCAGTTCTCATAGTGATTCCCGGCCCGGTCTACTCCGCGAGCCAACCAGATTTTATGGCCCTGGTTTTGCTCGGGAAAGACCTTGGACGTCGTCGGGAAGAACCTGATGGTGTATCCAGCCCGGCGAAAATCAGATGTATTCGCGTCGGCTCCATGGATGATGCGTCCCTCATGCAGGCTGCAGTGGTTGGGTTCGAGCTCAAGATAGACCGCGTTCGATTTGTCCAACTTGGCAGGATCGATTTCTGACGAGAAGATGTTCTTGGTCTCATCGACCGGCACGTAATCAGAGAAGCCGTTATCATGGGTGCCCGGAAGGACCGCCATGCATCCGTTCTCCCGATTTGTGCGGTCCAGGGCGAGCCAAATGGTGCAGATCCCCGCCATTGTGGAGACCCGCCCCTTCCAATAGGAGGAATCCTCATGCCAGGGTGTCGCTTTCCCGACTCGGGGTTGCTTGGCGATGAAATGGGTGCTCCAGAGGCCGATGTCGGGGCCAACCACCGGCTCGACCAAATCAAGCACCTCCTCACTCAAGACAATGTCCAAGAGCCGCGAATCTCGGAAATGGATCACATCCAGACCGTCGTAACCGAATTGAGCCAAATCCTCTTCGAAAATGTCGAAGAGTCGTTTGAACATCGGTTCAGACAGGGCGGGCTTGTCATAGACGACGTAGCCATCGCGGACATATTGGGCGACTTGATCAGGTGAGAGTCTGCCGGACATAGGACTAATCTAGCTCAATTCGGATCGATCGACGCCACTTGGAGGCGAAATCACGACTGGCTGGATTGGTCTATGCGTTGGCATACCGTTCCATCAGGCTTGGCCAGGTTCCTTGCTCGATGGCTTCCCTGATCTCCTGCATCAGGCGAGCATAGAAGGCAAGATTATGCAAGGTGGCAAGGCGTGGCCCCAGGGGTTCTCGGGCCTTGAAGAGGTGTCTCAGATAGGCGGCATCATAACGCTCGACGGCCGGAAAAACCGAGTCTGGATCGACGGGCCCGCGATGATCCGCCCACTTCTTCCCAGAGATGTTCGCTCGGCCGTGAAGGGTGTAGAGGCAATGGTGCCTGGCCATTCGGGTTGGAAGTACGCAGTCGAACATGTCGATCCCGCATCCCACCGCATGCAGGATGTCCTGAGGGTGGCCAACCCCCATCAAATATCGGGGCCGGTCCTTGGGCAGGAAGGGCGCCGTGAACTTCACCACTGGGTATTGCATCTCCGTCGGCTCCCCCACACTGACCCCGCCCACCGCGAACCCATCGAAAGGAAGATTGGTGATGAAGTCGGCGGAATCCCGGCGCAGGTCTTCGTGGACCCCTCCCTGCACGATTCCGAAAACCGCTTGCTCAACTGCGGTTCCGCTTTGCCGGCGTCGCGCGGCCAAGTTCCTGGGCGCCCAAAGGTGGGTCAGCCGCATTGCTTCCTCGGCTTCCTCGCGTGAGCATGGGTAGGGCGGGCACACGTCGAGGGCCATGCTGAAGTCCACCCCTAACTGACCCTGGATCTGAATGGAACGCTCTGGAGTCAAAAAGTGCTCCGAGCCGTCCAGATGGGACTTGAAGGCAACGCCGTCCTCGGTGATCTTCCGCATCGTGGCGAGGCTCATGACTTGATAGCCACCCGAATCCGTAAGGATCGGACCCTTCCAACTCATGAACTTGTGAAGTCCTCCGAATCCCTCTACCAAGTCGGCTCCCGGCCTCAGAGATAGGTGATAGGTGTTGGAAAGGATGAGCGAATAGCCCAGATATTCCAAGTCTTCGCTCCCGACTGTCTTGACCGTTCCCTGCGTGCCAACCGGCATGAATGTCGGAGTCTCGACGGAACCATGGGGGGTGTGCAGCCTTCCGCGCCGAGCCCCGGTATGCGGGCAAGTTGCCAGTAACTCGTAGCGAATGGAAGGCACGCTGGATTATGTCAGAGGGTCGCCGTCGAGGGGTGGAATTTGCGACATCGAAACCGGACGGACATTAGGCAAATGGATCCCCTTGAAAGTTTGGAGGCGAACCGATCCTCTCAGAACGGCTAAAATCGTCGCTATGAGTCAGCCTTACAATCGCGTCTTCAACTTCTCCGCCGGACCCTGCACCCTACCCGTTGAAGTCCTCGAGGAAACCCGCGACGACCTGATGAACTACAAGGGCACGGGAATGAGCGTGATGGAGATGAGTCACCGCTCCAAGGCCTATGAGGCAATTATCGCGGAGGCTGAGTCCGACCTGAGGTCGCTGATGGCGGTCCCCGACAACTACAAGATTCTCTTCCTTCAAGGAGGGGCCAGCACCCAGTTCGCAACGATCCCAATGTCCTACCTTCCGGCCGGTAAGCAGGCCGATTATGTGGTCACCGGCGCTTGGGGCAAGAAGGCGGTGGAATCAGCGAAGATCTACGGCTCCGCCAATGTGGTATTCGATGCCAAGGCCGATAACTACAACATCGTTCCCAATCTGGCTGCATTGAACTACACGCCAGATTCGGCTTACGTCCACTTCACCACCAACGAGACCATTCAGGGCGTCCAGTTCAAGTCTGACCCAACGCTGCCCGGCACGCTGATCTGCGACATGTCGTCGGACATTCTCTCCCGTCCGGTGGACGTAAGCAAGTACGCGATGATCTACGCTGGAGCTCAAAAGAACATGGGCCCCGCGGGTGCCACCGTCGTCATCATCCGCGACGATCTACTTGCCCGAGGTCCCGAGGGACTTGCTCCCATGTTCGACTACAAGGTCCACGCCGAAAATGGCTCGATGTACAACACCCCGGCTTGCTGGAGCATCTATGTCTGCGGCCTTGTCTACAAGTACATGTTGCGCAATGGCGGGCTAACCGCCATGCAAGGACGCTGTCAGGCGAAAGCAGATGTTCTCTACAACGCCATCGACAATTCAGGCGGTTTCTTCAAGGGACATGCCAAGGCAGATTGCCGATCCACGATGAACGTGACCTTCACCTTGCCGGACGAGGAACTGACGAAGATTTTTGTCAAGGAGACCGAGGCCGCCGGCCTCGACGGGCTCAAGGGTCACCGGTCGGTCGGCGGCTGCCGGGCCAGCATCTATAACGCCTTCCCGATGGAGGGATGCGAGGCTTTGGCCGCCGCGATGCGCGACTTCTCGGCCAAGCACGGCTAAGCCAATTGGCCAAGTCTGCCGGAAGAGCTTCCAGTTTTGGTCCCGGAATGCGCGCGCTCCGGGATCACATCCGGCCCTTTGTCCTCATTCAGATTTGTGTCGTGGCGGCGGTCGTGGCGTACTACCGAGTGCCCGATTTCGCCACATTCGCCGGTTCGATGGCGAGGGCGAAGGATCAGGGTGGGCTGGTCTTTTCGTTCGTCTCGACGATGTTCGCCGGAATGGTTCTGCCCGAGTTATTCAAGCTCGCCTCCAACGATCCCCGACGATACTCGATACGGGATTTGGCCTATAACGGCCTCGTTTTCGGCCTGAACGGGATGATCGTCGACCTCTTCTACCGTTTCCAGGGGTACGTCTTTGGACATGAGACGACGTTCCAAATCGTCGCGATCAAGGTAGCTTTCGATCAGTTGTTCGCCAGCCCCTTTCTCTTCAATCCCTTCTTCGTGCTGATGTTTCTCTATCGCGAAGCGAAGTTCCGAGGTTCCAAATTCCGCGAACTGCTGCGTTCGACGCCCTATTCCCAACGACTCATGCCCGTACTGTTGGTCAGCTGGGCGTATTGGATCCCCGCGCTATGCGGAGTCTACGCGCTGCCCGCGAACCTCCAGTTCGTCCTCTTTCTCTTCGTCGAGGCGGCATGGAGTTTAATCCTTCTTCACATCACCAAGAGCATGCAGGAGGTGGAAGCGTGAGAGGGACGCTGCTCAATACCGGCACGGTTGCCATTGGGGCAACGGTGGGTGCGCTGGCGGGGAACCACATTCCCGACGAATACCGCAGCCTCGTCCTGTCTGGTTTGGGACTCGTGACGATGGGGCTCGGCGCGAAGTTGTTCTTGGAGTCCAGGAACGTCCTTGTGGTGGCGGCGGCAATCGCCTTGGGTGGGATTCTCGGCATGGCTCTGGGAATCCAGCATGGGATCGAGACCCTGGCCGGGTGGGCCAAGCTCACTTTGGGGGGAGAAGGGCGATTCGTGGAAGCGATCGTCACGCCCAGCATCCTCTTCTGCATCGGGCCGACGACGCTCTTGGGTTGTCTTCAGGATGGCCTTGAGAAGAAGATCGACCTCTTGGCCTTGAAGTCGACCCTCGATCTATTTGCAGCGATGTTCTTGGCCGCGTCACTCGGATGGGGCGTCCTTTTGAGCGCGGCCGTGGTGCTCGTCTTCCAGGGTGCGCTCACGTTGGCCGCGCGACCTTTGAAGCCCTTGGCAAGCGATCCGGAACTGCTTGCCGAGGTTTCCGGAACTGGGGGCATCATGATGCTTGCGATCGGCTTGGGGCTTCTCGAGATCAAGCGTCTGCCCACCGCCGACTTCCTCCCGGCGATCTTCCTCGCCCCCTTATTCGTCCTGATGGGCCGACGAATTGCGAGAAAGCAGGTGCAGGAAACGTCCGGGATCGAGTAGAACCTTTCCGACATGAACCGCATCTCCCGCGCCACCGGGGTACTCGCCCTGCTATCCTTTTGCGTGGTTGGGTTCGCCCAGGACCGCTTACCGACTATGCCCCGATACGACCGCTATGTTCGTCTACGGAACCTGATCTCTGGTTCCGTCAAGTCTGGAACCCTCTTCGGCGTTCGATGGAGCGACGATGGCAGGAAAGTTGGCTACACCT
>JADZBW010000091.1 GCA_020851885.1 Fimbriimonadaceae bacterium
GAAAGCGCCTCTGAAATTGCCTTGGTGAAACTTGCGAGTCTTGCATCGGACATCG
Source organism: Fimbriimonadaceae bacterium (assembly GCA_020851885.1). Classification (GTDB taxonomy): domain Bacteria; phylum Armatimonadota; class Fimbriimonadia; order Fimbriimonadales; family Fimbriimonadaceae; genus 55-13. The sequence continues at coordinate 56 of JADZBW010000091.1, forward strand.
AGAGCACTTCGACGACGAGCTTTGCCAGTTGCGATGCCAGTGAATCGGTAAGGGTGATCGACTCGGCGATTGCCTTGTTCGCTTCTTTCTTGATCGTGTCGCTGAGCGTGATTGCTTCTGACACCGAGTGCTCTGCCGCCTTTGCAATCGTTTCGGTGATCGTCCAAACCTCTGCGACGAGTCCAATCAGAACCCGCAGCGAGCTGATGGTATCGGTGAGGCTTAGTGCATCGGTGACTAGCTTGTTCGTGGCCCGAACGACCGTCTCGCCAACTGTGATCGGCTCTAAGATCAGTTTGTTCGGCGACTTCTTGATCGTGTCCGACATCGACCATGACTCGACGACCGTCGACAAGAAGATCCGAAGCCCTGCGATGGTGTCGGTGATCGTCCAAGTCTCGGAGATCAACTTGATTGCCTGCTTCTTGATCGCGTCCGACGGTTCCCACGTCTCGGCGATCAGCTTGATCGGAGTCTTCTTGACGGTCTCGGTATAGGTGAGAGTCTCGGCGATGGTCCGAAGCAGCGTATCGGCAAACGCCTCGCTCATCGACCACGTTTCGATGACCCTCTTGTTCGGATTTTTGGTGATCCCTTCGGTGTACGAAAGCGTCTCTGCGATCAGCTTGACGGCGAGAGCGACCCGCACGTCATTGAGCGTCCAAGGCTCTTTGACGAGCTTCTTGGCCTGCCTCTTGATCGTGTCTGAGAACCCGCTCGTCAGCGTTTCGATGATGATCTTGAGCAAGATGCCCTCGACATCATCTGTCAGCGAGAGCGTCTCAAGAACAATGTGATTCGCAGACCCGCCAGCCCGAAGGGTGATCGTCCACTCTTCTATGATCAGCTTGGCGAATGCATGGATCTTGGAGTCAGTCAGCGAAAGGACTTCGGTGACGAACCCAGCCGGAAAGCCGATAGTGATCGTGTCGGTCGGCGCCCAGGCCTCGGAGATCAGTTTGTTCGGGTTCGATATGCAGAGTTCCCCAAAGGTGAGAAGTTCTGCGATCCCGAATACCGTCGTGCCGCCTGAATGCCCCCAGTAGGCTCTAGGACGACGACGGTGAATGCGTCCATGCCTTCGATAGATCGTCGGCATTTACGCTCTACTCTTCTTCGATCCAAGCAGTGAAGCACCCTGTGAAGTCGTCTGCCGGCGTCGTCTCCATGACGATCACAAGCCCTTCCCCTTGTTTGGCCTTCGGGCAGAACCGCTCGTCTGGGTACCAGAAGTCGCATGGCGAGTTGCGCTCGTTCCAACCGATTTCGTCAAGCACAACCGCAGTGCTCGATGTGGTCGCGACCGTCGTGTCGTTTGCTCTGCAAGTTGCACCGCAAGCGACATCGGCAGAGTCCATCGGGACGGCAGTGGCAGAAGATCCACCAGAGCCAACGGTGAACGTCGCAGGTAGCCGCTTGACGGTGATGCGAAGTCCTTCTTCGCCGGTGTCTCCAACCTCTGAGATCTGAGACAACCGAAAGCCTCTGAGCTTGATCGGCTTGTCGTCGGCAGGTTGGATCGAAAAGATGTCGGAGTTGCCTCCTGCGTTTGTGAACGTTCCGTTGTAGGTGACTGCGTAGATGCGGCTCATGGGCTTTGGTTATCTCCTTCGAAAGAAGCGGGTGACTCGTCGGTACGGTGGTTGTGCGGGCAGCGGTGCATCAGGGCACTCAAACCATGCCTGACTGCATGAAACGGTGTTAAACGACGACCCTGACTCGAATTCCAAGTACAGATCGTTGTAGTTGCTGATCGCGTTAGCTTCGCCGGCCGAGAGCGTGTAAGAGTAATCAGCAAAACTTGTCGAAAGCGTTGCCGTGGTCAGCGTTGCGATCGGCGAGCCTGCGCCGGTCGGATTGCCTTGATACAGAATGACCGTGACGGTGCCCGCTGCCGTCGACCCCTTGCATCTGGCCCAAATCTTGTGGCCTGAACTCGATACCGGGTCGGTGACGTTGCTGAGCGTGACGACGCCATCAGGCGAAGGCGATGTGCCAGCCTGCGAGATATAGTCGGCATCGTTGGCAGAGGACTCGTCGAGAACCGAAAACAGGTTCGCCCCGGTGCTACTCCACCCGCCGACTTGGATGTCGGCATCTGGCCTTGCGTTTTGTGCCATGGGTTATGCGAAGTTCCTGCCCGATGGTCCGATGTACTCAAACAGATCGCCTGATTGGATGCAGCAAGCCACGATGCGCTGAACGCCGCCCTGCTCGATCGACTCATCCACCGCGAGCCCGTCGTTATCGACCCCTGGGATTGCGGTGAACTCTGCTTCAAGTTCGTTCAAGGCATTGTCGAAGATGACGCCCTTGACGTCAGTTCCGCCGTCGATCCAGTAGACGAAGTGATTGCCCTGCCTGCCTATGCAAACTGCGGGCATGGAAGCCTCGCCCGATGTGCTGATCTGTGTTGCCACGCTGAACGTTTGCCCTTCGTCTTCGGTGTAGTGGCGAACAATGTCGCCGTCGTTGGTTTCAAGCCAGATATAAACCCGCTGCCCTTTGCGGAATTTGTCCACCTGCAACGCGATCGATCTGGCCTCTAAGCCGGTTTCGATGTCGTCCCAGTCGAGCGAGTTATCCGAGATACCGAACCAGACAATGCCGTCGTCTCTGATCTGCGCCCGGTAATGCCGGAGCGATGCCGAAACGTCATAAGCGATCTTTGATCGGCCAATCGAGACGCCGCCAACGTAGACATGATAGCGACGACCGATCGCGACGAGATCGTAATAGGCCTTCGTCTGTGGCGAGCTGTGCCGCGGCACGAAGTGCTCGACGTCGAGTGCATGCGGGACCGTGCGCTCATACCTGGAATTCGGCAGCACCTGCGAGCCGAACCCGTAAGAGTCGACCGGGTAATCGTAGGTGAAGATCGGATCAGCCGGGCTTGTGATTCTGACTTCGGTTGCAGATCCATTAACCGCAGTCGCCGCCGCTTCATTGCCCCATACGTGCAAGGCAATGACTTCGTTGTCGTCCCAATTCAGTTCCCATCGACCGTAGAAGGCGCCGTACCCTGCACTCGAGGAAAGCGAGCCATGCAGTTCGCAGACGCCCGTGGCATCTTGATCGGGCTGCAGGTCGAAGTCTGGTTGCTGAACGTCTAGTTCGCGAACCGGCCTGAGTTCCATCGATGATGCCGGAGCATGAGACGGCAGGCTGTAATTCGTCCCGACAATGGTCATGCCCTGCTTGGTGTTAAGCAGTCCGACCAATCCCGAGAGCGTCGAGCCGTTGCCAACCCTGAAAGCATCTCGGCCGTCGACGTGGCCGGCCATGAAGTGCGACAACTCGCTCGATGCACCATCGTCTGAGCCCGCCCGATGCGAGAGCCTCGCGATGTCCTTGACGGCCATTCGAAGATCGGTGACTTCGACGGTGGCATCTGAGAACAAGAGCCGAACCGAGTAGATCGATCTGAGCCCCGAGAACCTCGATGATGCCGCCGTTGTCTCGACTTGCTGTGCCTGGTTGTAACTCTCCAGCCGTGGGAACGAAGACGCCGGCGAGCCCGCGATCAACGACGGCCGAAGCGTGTCGATGTAGGCAGTGCCCGTACCGCTCAGGATGCCCGCAGAGAACGTCTTAACGACATCGGGCGACCCGAAGGACGCTGCGACCACTTCGACCGTCACGTTGGGCGATCCATCAGCGACGTCGTAATCGAAAGCGAGGTACCGATAAGGTGATCCGCTCACGATTGGCGACAGAACGGCCGTAAACGTGCCTGTAGCATCGCCTGCCGTTAGATTGTCGCCGACTGCGCTTGCACCGTCTCCCTGCGCTGCCCACGCCGCATGCGTGAGGTCTTTGGTGCTTGGCAGTTGGACCGTTGCGAACTCGACATCTCTCGAATCGGAATCATCCGAGAAGAGGTGATTGATGTTTCGCTCGATCGGGTTTGCGATCTCTTCGTATAGGTAAGAGCCTGGCGTCTCGCCAAACGCTGCATATCGCCAATAGATGCTGACGTTGGTCGCCCAACTCTTTACCGGAGCGTCGAACGAGTAGGTATGAAACGTCGTGGTCGATGTTCGCAGAAGCGCACTCAGCGCAGAGCACCTCTTGACGACCGTAAACTCGTCGTCGACTGGTGTGTTTGCCTCTTGGATGAAGTCGAGGAAGTCGGTCGAACCGTTGATCGTTCCCGGGGTGTCGTAGATGTCGCCGAAGACCAAGATGACCGGTTTGACGAGTTGGTTGCCATCCAGATCGATCGGCTTGAACTTGACTCGGTACTTGGTTTGCGGGTGAACGTTCGCCGTGATCGATGCCTGAGACCCGATCGATGGCGGCGCGACTGCATACAGGCTTGCGCTCGTTGCTTCGACCCCGTAGCCGTTCTGGAAGTAAGAGTGCTCTTCAAATACAGCGGCTTCCCCGAATATTTCAGCCCATTCGAGCCGCATACTTCCCGACAGACCGTTTGGCGATGGCGGCGCGATGCTTGCCGTAAACTCGAACGCATCCGAGATCAAGCAGTCTGCCGGCAGATGGCCAAGAGCCGTGGCGATCGTCGTCGTCGTGACGTATGTGACCGATGCAGGTTTGTCTAATCGCTCGTAGACTTCGGTGACCGTCGCCGTGCCAGCCGGGTCAAATCCGTTTTGCGCGACCGTCGCAAAGCTGTATTCGGCATCGAATGTCGCTTCGATCGTAACGTTGCGGCGCCAAACGTATGGGGTGTTGACATTCAGCCCGCCGAGCCCCATGAACGGGGTTGCGTGTTGCCGGTAGTTCTGCGTAGTGGGCCAAGCAAGGGCAGGAAAGGCAGTCTGGACCGAGTGCAATTCTTGGAGTTCCAAGATCACGATCGACGAACTAAACGGCATTACGGCAGCTTCTTAACAGTCTTGGGTTGCTTCTTGGCCAGCAGTTCCCAGTTCGGACGCCTGACGACTTTATTGACCGATCTGAGCTCATGCCTGCGCACGATCGATTCGAGGTCTACGTTTGGCTTTCTCAATCTCCAACCCTCCGCAGGCAATAGGACGACTCGCGCCAGCGCCAACCAGTCGTCTCGCTGTATTCGTGGTCGAACGTCGCTCGCAGCGAGAGCACCCGGTACCGGCCTTGTCCGTCTAGCCTGATGTCTCTGCCCCTCCAGATCGGGATCAGATCGGAGTCCAAGAGGAACTCGCAAGTAATCTCAGAGAGTCTTTGCACCGGCGTCAACCGCTCGTAAAGCAATGTCGCCGCCCGGTCGCAAACGTCTTGAGAGTTGATCGCAGGCTCAAGCAGTCCGTACCGTCTCGGTTCCCCTAGCCAGTTCTCAGGTCTTGATGCGACGGCGAGTGTCGGGTCCTGGCTCGATTCGTCCGGGTAATGCGATTGGATCGGCCGGCGCGATCTTGGATCCCAACCGGTGACGCGAATGTCGTTTGCTTCTGGCTCAAGTCGCCTTTCGGTGAACGATCTGAAGACGTGCTTCCATGCGTCGACTTCGAGAATTCCATTGTCGATCGCATCTTGGCGAGACGGATAGAGCGTGATCGCCTCGCCTCGAAGGTCCAAGGACTCTGGCGATTTGAAGACGAACTTGATGCCGCCCGTCGTCGGTTCGAATCCCCAATGATAGGTCGCTGCGTAGTCTTCGATTAGGCGCTGAATCCATTCGGCAGCGGTGTCGCCGATCTCGATGACAACGTTGAAGTCGCCTGCCTTGTCCTGCGGGATGTCGTCAAGGTAGAAATCCGGGTCGTCGAGATCTACGTCTTCAATTCCAGCCCGATCAAGGCAGAACGTCAGCGCATCAGACAGCCGATATCCGTCGAGCACTTGCCGCTCGCGGAACATGTAATTCTCTAAGGCTTTCCATCGATCGCGAACCTCTAACCGAGCCCGCTGCGATGCGTCCGATGTGGACATATCCCACTCCGGAGCGCCTCCGATGCCGTCTATTAGAACCGAACCTACAGAAACCTCAATGGGGCGGTTCGTGATCTTGCGAAGATCGGCAACAGTGCCTTCGGCGTCTTCCGGACCAATCACGGTGATACTTACGGAAACGCTTGTCGGGTCGTCAGGGACTTCGAGGTCGACCGATTCAACCCACGGCGTGAGATCGGTTGGATCGTTGGCTGTGTTTTCTATGATTGCTTGATATGCAACCTGAGCGCCATAGACAAACGGCGTGTATGCCCCGTCACCGGTGAGAGTGGCCTTGATCCTGACTTTCTTGCTGTTGCCATCAGGTACGAATGGCGTCCCGCTTGGGTTAATCAGGATTGCTTTCGTTGTTGCTGTCGGAGCTCCACCAAATGGAGGGTCGCCGTAGATCCGAAAGTTCTGTCCGGCGCCGCCCGCGAACGCTGCATTATCGAATGTCTCAAGGGTGTCGCTGACGCTCGGCGCTTCGCTGAGTTGAAAGTCGTCGCTCGTCGCGTACCCAGTCGTGTTGTATTGCAACGGTGCGATCTGAATCTTCGCCGTCGCCGTTGGCAAGTCGACCCAGAAGACGCCGGCCGGTGTGATTACAGGATCGGTATCGCTCTCCTCGATGTCGTCGAATACATGACTGAACCCGTTGCCGTTGCGCGAAAGCACGATCAGCTCTCGTCGCCTTCCAGGGATCAGAAGCAAGCCGTATTCGCTCGCCCCGATATTCGTGCCGCTAATTGCTCCCGAGACGTTGTAGATGCCAACGAGACTGGCATCCTTCCATATCTCCAGGTCGCCGCCCGAGTACAAGCGAAGCCCGATGCGTCCGGACAGGTTATAGACCGGATTGTTGCCCCAACCGAACTCTGCGAGAACGAAGTTATCGCCCGCCGAGTAGTTGAAAATCGAAAGGTAGATGCCCCGGTTCTTGCCCAGGCTCGGCGTCATGAGCCAACCTGCCGCCGCCTGATTGCTCGAAAGCCACGGCCCCGCGGCGACAGTAGCGAGCGAATAATCGTTCGACCAATTCGCTGCCGTCTCGAAGGTCAGATCAGCCTTTGCGTACTTGGCATAGATGCCGGTGTTGAGCGTGTACCAAGCGTCGTACAGTGGCCCAGGCCTTAGCATGAGCGTGTTGGTAACCGGGTCGATAAACGTATCTTGGTATTCGTAGCCGTTCAGTTCGTAGCCGGCAGCGATCACGCTGATCCGATCTTGCGACAGCCGCTTTTGCGCGTGGTCGAATATGGTGCTGAGTGCCATGGATTACCGTGTGACTCTTGCCCTGGAAAGCATGCCCTGCATCACTGCGCCGCCTGTTTGTTGCTCAACCGCCGCAACGAGGTAGCGAATGGCATCTTCCACCTTCGACCCGCCATTGCGTTGACGTTTCATGGCACCTAACTCGACGGGAGTGATTCCCATGTTTCCAAACGTTCCGCCGCCTAGAATCGCTTTTTGGAGATCTTTCATGGTCTCGGTGTTCCTGGCCGTCTGAGCGGTACTTAAAGCAATCCTGCCTATGTTGTCTTCAGCCTTAAAGGTGAACCCGCCTTTACTGGTGTCATTGATGCCTTTATTTGAGAACTCACCGAAACCTTTGAGGATATCGTCCGCTCGTTTGCCGACTCCGCCGAATACCTTGCCCCAAACCGGGTCACTGGAGTTTCCGCCACCTGCGCCAAGCAGTGGGATTCGCCCAAAGGACTGATCTGGGTCTGCCCATGGATCAACATCTCCCCTCAGAACACGTGAGATCTTTGAGTTATACATGTCCTCAAAGACCTTGATCACCTTGTTGAGATTCTCAATGAACGAGTTGATCGACTTGCGAGCGTCCTCGATCTTAATCTTGATGAAAGCCATCGCGGTTGCAACAATAGTCGGTAAGGCCTCGAAGCCAGCGGTGATCAATGCCGCAATGCGAATGGCGATATTCTCCATCGACTTCATTCCGCCAATGGATTCGAGAATGCCAGAGGCAACCTTTCCGAAAACGTCTTGAGATTCCAGGTAATCGAAGAAAGAGACGACCTTATCAAGCGTTGGCAGAAAGAACTCATTGAGCGCGTTGCCAATCTGAGCAATGATGCGGAACGCCACGTCCCCGAAGTTCTCGAAGCTGTTCTTAGCTCCACCCATCGCCTTCGGGAGCGTCTCCACTGCGTCGATGATCCGCATGATGAACTCTTGAGTTCCCATGCCCATCTTTTGAAGCGACTCGGTGTTAGCAGTACCGAATGCTTGAAGCATCAACTGCCTAATCTGAGGTACCCGCTCTGCGATCTGGTTGATTTCTTCGGCTGATACTTCGCTCTTGGTAGCGATTTGCGTCAACGCTAGCAACACGCCATCCAGGTCGTCTTTGCCCCCACCAACGGCAGCCAGCGCGTTCCCAAAGCCCATCATGGCCCGTTCTGCTAGGCGAGCATCGAATCCTGCCGCCCTGAGCCTAGTTGCGCCCTGAATGGCCTCCTCAAACCCAAGCCCCGGTAGTCTTGCGATCTCCTTGATACGTTTGAGTGTCTCCTCGAATTCCTCGGATGTCTTTGTGTAGACCCTAAGCCCAAGCTTCAACGCCTCCAGATCGGCAGCGGTCTTCATGGCGTAGCCGCCAAAACCAATTAAAGCGACTCCCGCTGCGGCACCAACAATTGCAACAGCCTTAAGAATGCCTAACAGATCCTGCAATCCTGGGATTGCGCTGTCCATCTCTGCAGTGGCGAACTTTAGGCTATTAGCAAACCCGTCCATACCTTGGCCGGTACCGGGCATGACTGCTGTATTGAGTTGCTTCGTCTGGTGAGCGATTTTCTTAACCGCAGACGTGTATTTGTCATCGACACTAAACGTCGTGATGAACTCTTCCGTAGTTCTTGCCATAATGCGTCACATGAATCAAGGACAACCCAATCCCTTTAAGCTAGTTGGGCTGATTGCGCTAGGAGTCTTTTTAGGCCTGGTGCTTTTCTGCGGTGGCTTAATATTGTTGGGCTCGTGGCACTAGCTAGGCCTTAGCTTCTCGCTCTTTGGTCTCCACGATCATCAGTGCGGCAAAGTCCCACATCTGCCGCTCTTCGTCTTCAGTTAAGGCGTCCGGGTGCTTCTTGAATATCTCCCGGCAGACAGTCAAACGGGCTCGCCAGATTCCGTCTGACTCAATTCTTTTTTTCCCTCTTCGATCCAAGCCTCGATGCGCTCGGCTGTGATCTTGAACTGGTGGGCTCCGATCTGCTTGGTGACGTACTCGCAGATAAAGGGAGCATTAAGCAGCTGCAATGCCTGGATTTGGTTGATCTTGGGCTCGACTGACAATGCGGACATCGTGTAAGCAACGCCTAGGGCCTCTTCGCTATGCCCCAAATTGAGCCCCTTATGGGGATCAGGCATTGATGCGGCGAGCATCTTCTTGGACCACTCGTCACGCGCCTTCTCGAAGTTCTTTTGCTCGTCTCGCGTCTGTGGCACCTTGAACTTGTACACTGCGCCACTCGGCATCAATATCTCAAATGGCTCTGTCGGTGCCGAAAAGTCTCTGATTAGGTCATCGACTGGGTTTGTAGTTGCTTTTTTCATGATGTCTTAAATGAAATGAGGCTCCCGAAGGAGCCTCCCATACCTTGGCTGACCAAGCCATACCACGCCACGCCGAACCGGACCGGACCATTCCTGTCCTCGCCGGGTCACGCCGATCCGTGCCGAGCCATGCTCAACCACGCCAAGCCCAAGCTTGCCGTGCCACTAAATCTCACTCTACTCGAATACCAGTGAGTGCAAATCGCCCAAATGTTGGTCTGAAGTCCGCGACTCCGACCAAACGGCCAGCCTGAGAGATCGTCTCAGCTAAAGCCTCGACTGGGATGTATTCAGGAGTCAGCACTTGAAGTAAAACCTCGCATGACCACCCCGCGAGAAACGCCGGTCGAATGCGGGTTACCGCGTTCCTCTGAATCATGACTCTCCGTCTGTCCAAGTAATCCCACTCGGACGCCGGTTCCTGCTTTCCCGATGCTGTTATAGGGCAAAGATCGTCCAGACTGACGACTCCCGCCTTGAATAAGTCCATGCCGGACTTTCTAGGGCTTCTCGGGTCCTGCCTGAACTTTGCTGATTGAATAATTGCCCCTCTGAGATACTCGCCCGGAATACAAATCTGGTTAGATTCATTCCTGTAGACGTAGCTCTCGATATTGTCTTCCTTCTTTGCCTTGCTTCCTTTAGCAGCAGAAGCCTTGGCTTCCACGTCGTCACATGACCATCTATGAAACAGAATTGGGCTTGTCCCTTGGATTTTGACCGCGACAACATATGGCGTTGACATCTCGATTGAGAATTCGCCGTCGTTGGTTGGGTTGCTAATCGCTGTTGGATCTGCCGACTCGCTCTTACTCATAGTCCTCCTCTGGATTTGCCTTGCTTGTTGCAGGCTTGATTATTATTACACACCAAATATAAGAGCGTCAATACTTATGTGTAATAATAATCCGATGGCCAGAGGAAGACCGAAAAAGGAAGTCAAGAAGATTAGGATCAATCTCGCGATGGACCCTAAGGTAAACGAGGGATTGAGTGCCGCATCGGAAGCGACCGGCGTATCAAAGTCGCAGATCGTCGAGGATGCAGTTATTCAGGTTTTGAATCTGCCTTTTCCTTCTTCGGATCAGGAGCCGGCTTAGCCTCCACTTTCGGCCCGTCCAGTTCTGGGTTTGGTTTCGATTTGTATTCTGGGAATCCTGCCATGTCTACTCCTATGCCGCAGTGAAGCTCGGTCTACCTTGATTGGCGAACGTGAAGCTTGATTTGATCAGCGCGCCGTTGTCGATCTTAAACCGAGCGGAATCCAGGATTGCGTTTCCGCTGTATTGAGATCCTCCGCTATCTGCCGCCCAAGCTAGGTAAGCATCCCCGGTCATGATCTCGACCATCATCGTATCTCCGCTCACGCTCGTCGGTGTTCCGTTGTTCTTGATCGTGACATTCTCCATCTGAAGAGATCCACTCTTAATGGAGTGTGACGCTGCGGTAAGGGTAACAGGCAAAGTGATTGAAAGGCCAGACCCAGCCGTGATGATAAGGACAGCCTGGACGCTCGTGATGTTGTTGGCAAGGGCGATCTCCATAAAGTCGGCATTGTCTGTGATGAACTTTTCTGCCGTGACTTCATACTTGGTCGTGAGTGCCTGTGGCCAACGGAATAGGTCGGCCACTCCGTCGCTAAATTTCTTCTCCGTAGTGACAGAGAGTTCGCAGCTGTTGATCTCGCCAAGATAGGATGTGCCATCAAAGCTCCACACGGAAGCATTTAGGTTGCTTTGGCAGACCGCCGCCACGTGCGGAATCATGTCGCAGGACCAAGTGAACTCCTTTTTGACAGGAATCTCTGAGTCATATCGCTCAGTGATTGCTCGGCAAACATCCGTGAGTACATTCGCGTCGAACTGAGCATCGGTGATGACGTCGATCCAACTGGTATCGCCGCCAAGGGACATGACGGTCACATCGAGATTTGTTAGTTTGTTTGCCATTTTAGGTTGACCTTACGTTCTTGAAAAAGAAGTCTTTGAATGCCTTATTGCGAGAGCGAAGCAGGCTTAATGCTTTGCGTTTCATGCCACGAGCGACCATGACCCGCGTTCCACTTTCGGAAAGAATGAACTGGCTATATGGGACGCCTTTAGAAACGACCGCAAACCCGTTCTTCTTCCAGCTTCGTCCTTGAATAGATCTCCGCAGCCGCCCTGACACCATATTGATTGGGAGCATTGGCGCAGTACCGCGCTTCCGCCCGTTCGGAGTGCTCAAAATAGCAGCCCTGCCCCGTGCGTATTGGCCTCGCGTCTGCTTTGGCGTAAGGTGACCGCCTGTTAGGTCGATGGCGTCTTGCGTAGCTCCTTCTCGCATCATCTTCAGCCCGTCCGCGATGCTTGCATTGGCTTTAGCCATCCTCGCCATCTGCGCGTTATACAGATCGAGCGGATTCTTGAACCGTCGCTGAGCCATTAGTGATGATCCTCTTCAACCTTGCATTCAAACGTGATCGAGAATTCATATGATTTCTTTTGAGGCTCATCGTTCTCTGTAGGATCAAACTCAGTGACAATCGGCAGATATGCAACAGCGGCATAGTTCGGACCGGTGACCAATTGGCTAATCAGCAGATTGGCTTTGGTGATCTTGCATAAGAGGATGTTCCCTGAAGTCGGGAAGGGGAATCGGCCCGTAATTCTGAACGTATAGGTTTGAACTACCTTTCTAAGGCCTTGGAACTCCTGAGATACTCCTATTAAATCGACGACGGCGTAAGTCGTGGCTGTCTGCGGAAGCCTGACGAGATCGAATTCGACCGTCGCGTTGGTGAGCCCCCACGCATCGATGCAGTCTTGCTTGATCGCATCGAGCAACGTTGCCGCTTGGGTGAGTTGGCTCATTCGTGCTCACGCTCGAGGAGGATTTGAACGCAGTCGGTTGTCTGCCCTGCCTGCCAAACCATTGGCGGCGCCATGACGAAATAGTTCTTGCCGCCCCAGGCAACACGGTCGCCGACCTTTGCCGTTTCGCCGTCTGCTTTGTTGCAGAGCATCAGCTGTGGCCTTTTGAGATCGACATCGCCGCCGAATGTGCGAACCACTTGTTCAGCAGTGAGTGGCGTCACCTGGCACATGATCGTTCGCGCCGTTCCTTCTTCTGGGACATCGACCCGCCCGCCCGTATAGGTGGCATTGACAGGGATAAACGTCACCTTGTGCGGTCGTCTGCGGAGTGCCATTAGATATCAATCCTACGATTGAGCCATGCGCACTCGTGGAACGTAAGCAGCAGCGCTCCACGTTGGCCACTGTAGATGGCATCCGTTTTGTCCGGCTGCGCGTATTCGAACTCAACCGGACCCTGCTTTTCCTTGACAACCGACCCCTCTAGCCCGGTCAATGCTGGGTAAAGATCATATGCAGCTTTGGAAAGGATTGCCAACTTCTGAGAGTTGGAGTAAGACGAAGTGAACCCAAACGTGCCAGTGATTGCGATCGAAACGGGCTTGACAAATGCCCTTCCGAAGTCGATCCCGCTATACGGTTGGTCGTTGTTTCGGCGCCGCAAGTCCACAGAATCGACGCTGATCGAGTTTTCGTTGATCGTGATTGCGGTTACGGTTTGGATGGCGACGGGAAACCAGATGGGATCGCCTGTCATCTGATCGAACGTCTTCGTTTCTGATGTGCCGATCAGGAAAGGTTTCCATCCCGACAACGCCTCAAAGGAGTCTTCCGCCGCTTCTACTGCCGCTTTGTAGTCGAGCGTAGTCAGGCTGTTGCACACGTCGATGCCGCGACCCTTAATGAACGCTTTCAGATCGAGATAGGTTGGAGACGGCATCTCTTATTTCCGGCGCTTGCGGGGAGTCGGCACCGCTTGATCAGATTTGATCTCGGACGGGGTTTGAACTGCTTTGGTTTCTTCTGGAGCGGTGACTGCTTTAGATCCGCCTTGCCTCAAAGCGTGAAGTTCTTCGGGAGTAACTAACTCCTCGCGGCCATCTGCGTAGCGAATGCGGTATCGGCCGTTTTCAATATGCGTTGGTTTGAATTCCATTGTTTTCCTCACCCCCGGACCAATCGATCCGGGGGCTTAAGGGATTGCGTCAGGCTCTGGCTACGCCGTGCCTTCAGCTGGCTCCGAGAAGGTCTCGATAGCCTTGACGGTTGCGCCATAGGTCGGTGCACCCTGCGCGGGGTTGTACAGGATCGCAATGAGGCTGTTGATCGTGGCATTGCCACCATCGCCCCGAGTGAAGACTGCGCGAAGATATCGCTTCTTGGGAACGCGAACGTCCCAAATGAGAAGCTTGTCGTCGTCAGTGGCCCCGACCTGAGTCAGCGCCGAGCCGAGGATGTCGGAGTAATCGTCCGAGCTTCCATTGTCCGAAGACTGTTGAAGCTTGGAATCCACCGAGCTGCTGGCAGCCATTGTGCCGACCGCAGCGACGATCATCACGCCGCCATACCCCATGGTGTCGATTGCGCCAGAGTTCACGTCGGACGTGCCTGCCGCAAGGGTGTAGTTGGTCCCGTCGATCGTGATCGCTCGGACCTCAGCATTCTTGGCAAGTGTTTGCACTTTCTTTCTTTCTCCTATTGGGATAGAGTGCCTAGGCTTAGGCGTTGTCCGACTTGACGATCTTCATCTTGAAGGGCTCTGCGACCTTGCCACCGAATCGAAGCCTGCCAAGCATGACTTGGTAGTTCTCCTCGGCGTACTTCTCACGGATCATCTGAACGGACATGCCGATTCGGTTGACCAAGAAGTAGCCGGAAAGGTCTCCGAAAACCGCTGGGTATGCGCCGTCGCCGATGTTGGCGCAGAACGCGGACCAACAGACGGGGTAACCGCAGAGCGTGTCTGGCGTGCGCCCGACGAGCCCAGGGAAGACCTGCCCGTCGACGAAGAGGAACGGACCGTCAGTCGTGGTCGATCCACCAGCTCGCATCTGCGCAATCGTCTTGCCAAAGCTGGCCCGGTTTCCAACCCAGCAGGCATTCTCATTGAGATACTGCTCGGGAAGGTCGAACGGTAAGCCTCGAAGCTGATTGGCGTCGATGGTGTTGGCTGTGCTCGACAGGACAACCGCTGGCTCGTCGGTGCCTCCTGGAGATCGGAAGATGCCCCAAGGATTGGTGCCAACGCCGGTACCGTTCAGGATCTGATTGTCCTTAAGTAAGGCGATCGTTTCGCTGAACTTGCCGGATGCCCACTGCAAGAGCGGGAAGTCTGCATCTTCGATGAGATCGTTCGTCAACGGCATGGAGAGCATCCATGTGCCGATCTCGATGCGAGTCTGACCGAATACAGGGTCCGTCACTCTGTGGACAGTCGAGGATGACGGCACCTCTCCAGTCAACGTGGCTCGAATTCCCGTCGAGTACAGATCGTCGGTGGAGTAAACCACCCTCGGCATCGTCAGGCTATTCTTGCCAGTGTTGAAGTTGCTGACCCGGCCATTGACGCGAGTTGGAGTCGGGGACTTCTCGATCAGGCGATTCAGCATTTCAGTCGGCACGAAGAATCCGCCAGCGTCGTCGATACCTTCCGATAGGGTCTTGCGCTCAATTGAGTCGAGCCCGTCCATATCGCCGCGCTTTCGAACATACAAGTTGAACGCCTTCAGATAGGCAGGATCCGCAAGCGCCTTTCGTTGCTTCTCGCTAAAGAGCCCTTGCCCTTCTTGGAGCACTTCGAACCCGTTCTTGGTGGATTCGATGTGGGTTGTGCCCGCGGGTTGCGAACCAAGAACCTGAACTCCGCCACTCTTGCCATCCAGTCCCTTGGTGCCCATATCGAGCGACAAAGCTGGATCTTTCAAGAACGCATTCAGTTCGCTCGTGTCGCCACTGAGCTTCTTGATTTGGTTGATCTGGTCGACGATGCCGCGGAGTTCGTTGTTGATCTCCGTTGCCTTTGTAATGTCATCGGTCGTCATTTCTGAGCCCTTGGCGATAAGCGCGTCGCGCGCTTCCGTCTTGGACTTGAAATCCGCTTGATGCTTGATTAGAAGTTCTTTCACTTTTGATTTCTCCTAGAGTGAGCCGATAAGCTCGTTTTCGATCAGCAGCGCTTCCATCTGGATCCGCTTAAGCTCCGCATCTACGTCGACCGCAGACTTCGGAGCCTCGAGTAACCCGTTCAGGAGGCCCTGCAATTGGCGTATCTCGTCGACCCTTGCCGGGTCTATCGATGCGCCCTTTTCGTCGCGCATGGCTTTGATTTCCGCTGCGCGATTGACGAACTCCCTGACAGCACCAAGAACTGCTTCGGAGTGTTTGGCGAAGGTGAGGCCATCAGGAACCTCTTCTCCGCCCTGGAAAGCGTTTAGAGACTTGAGTGCCGATGCCGTGGCTTTTGGATTTGCCGGCACGGTAACGATCGAAACCTCGAAGAGTTCGCCCACCTTTGTAATGGCTCGAACCCATTTGGATTTCTTGATCGCTTGGGCGTCGAATAGGCTGAGGTCGTATCCGCTTTTAGATGCATATTCGAGTAAGGCTGCGCCTTCTTCAAAAATGGCGACACCCTCTCGCGCACAACTAAACCCGATGGAGAGCCCGATCGAGAGCCCCTTGCTGAGCCTTTCGGAAACGACGGTTTTAGCTTCTTGCGCATCATCTGTCGAGTGGAACTCCGCCTCGACGATCAACTCGTTGCCCTTCTCGTATGCCTTAGATGGCATTGCTACAGGCAAGCCACTCCAATCGTGGCCTACAGGCATAAACCCATCAGTCAGAAACCCTTTGATAGCTGACTTGAATGCGCCCGGGAATATCACGTCGTTGTATCGATCGACGTTGCCCATGACGGCGCCTGCGCCGACGATGGTATTGCCTTCGAGCGTTCCGCCCGCAGCGATTGCCTTATGGAAGATGTTCATTGATTTGCTAGGAGAGGCATGCAACAAAAAAGCCCTGCATCAGCAGAGCCTTTGTGTCGTTTGTGATCTTGCGATTGTTAATCGTCGTCAGGGATTGCGGGGACATTTCCCCCGATTTCTTCAAGTTCCGAATCGGTCATCGGCCGACTCTCGTTGACACCAGTGCGGCGCCTGAGATCCGGCTGCGGCGCTTTCTTCATCGCCTCTTCAATCAGCTTCCGAGTCTTTTCAGTCATTGCGAATCCAGCCAAGGTCGACAAAGAGACTCTCGATGGCTTTTTCAATGCCTTCGAAGTCTTCATCGTCGAATTGGGCTAAGAACAACTTTTGATAGTCTTCCTTTAACAGTTTAGCCAATTCAGTGCTCAGTTCGGCTTGGCCTGAGCGTTTTGCTATGAACTGGAAGTACGACCTCGCCCAAAGCTCTTCCCAGGTCTGCAAATACTTTGCATGCTGGATCAGGTCCTCGCCTGGGATGATCGATTCTCCATCAACCTCCACAGTGCGGCCGCAAGCGATCGCATTAATGCGCCGAAGACTCTTGGATTTTTTGATCTCATCGCGCCAAGGCTTCAGCAGTCTGGATTTCGCCGATGAGAACTTCTTTGGAGTCCCGAACCCATAGAGATCGATCAGGTGCCCTAATTCATGGACCATCGTGCCCCTAGGTGAGCTGCCAAAGTGGTTTATCGCGATCTCAAGATTGGCCGTATCGATGTATCCACCAAGATCGGGCGTATTGATGATCCCATGCACATAGACGACGGGGAGCGATCCGTCTATATGCACTGAGTCGATCGCCGCCACTGCATCATTGACCGCCGCGCTCATTGGATACGGAGTGTTGTTGTCGATTGCATCGCTCACTGGCGCCACATGATTACCAATTTGTGACCTAGTGGCAACGGAGCCCTCAGGCTTGAATGCGGTGAGGCGGTCGCTGCGCCTTCGCACATAGCAAAGGCAGTTTCCCAAACATTCGGTATCGCCACTGCCGGGATACGTGAACATCGTCGACTTCTCAAACGGGGAAAGCCTGGCGATTCTTGGACAGTCTTCACAATGTCGCTCGTTTGCGCCAAGCACCCAGTCGAACTGTTCTGCATCGTCGCTTGCCGCTACAAACGCCTCAGCAGAAGTGCCTCGCATCTTGCCCAGGTAAAGATTGGCTCGGTTCATAATCGCGTCGGGCCTTAATCTCCCCGACTCGTCGACATACCGTGCATCTCCAGCCTTGATTGCTTCTAGGAAGCTGCGAAGGTATTCAGCGTCTCCATCCTTTGCGGCAAGGCCCATCAGCCGATCATCGTCGTTAAAGTCGCGAAGGTCGCCCGCCAGTTTCCTCCCAAGGTGCCATGCCCTGGAATGGCCGGCAAGAAGGATTGAGTCAAAGCGGTCTGCCCATTGGTCTGGGTTAAGCTGCCCGCCAGCGAATTGCTCGGTGATGTGCCTGAGCTCTCTTCTGCGCCGCCGAACCATCGCATCGAAGTCGGCTTGCGTTGGTCGTTTATCGCGATATTCTTCGCGAACCGCTTTCACATGCAGATCTGTCAATCTGAAAGCTCCTCTTGGATAGCCTCAAAGACTGCCCTGGAGTCTTTCATGCGCTGTTTGATGGCGCTCTTCGCCTTGCTCGAGTCTGCAATCTTGGCCGACTGATCGGCGCCGCCAACGGCGAGGTCGGTCTTGTACACATCGTCTGCTTTGGGATCTACTTTCAGTCCAAGCATGCGCCGGCCATCAGACCTCTTGATCAGCCCGCTTTCCCATAGCCCATTGACGCGCTCTGCTTTCTCTGTTTCGTCTTCTTCAAGTGCGGGAACTCCAGCCAGATCCCAACCAACCTTCGTCTTTGCATCTGCCCCAAAGTCAGGGCGTAGCGTCTGGTGAGTTAGCTGTATGGCGAAAATGTTGATTGTTGGCAGGATCGTATTTTTGAACGCCGCCTCATTCGCCTCTTCGTAATTCGAATAGGTCTTTTGCTCGGACGGCAATCCGAGGATCATCGGATCGAATCCAATACCCGCACAGATGCGAGACACGAATAATGCTCGGTTCTTGTCGAGCACTAGGTCGGCAGGCTTGTATCCGACATTAATTGCATCTACCGGGAAGGGCAAGAAGCTAGGCGTTCCAGCCATCTCGCCAGTTGTATTCTCTCGCCAGCGCTTCTTGACTTCGGCTACATCGTTCGGATCAGCTGTCGTGCTTCCCTCTTTGGGGCTAAACACGATGGCGCTTAGGCCCGCGTTCATCATGAGGGCCGTGCCCAGGACACCCGCCTCATTGTCGCCTACGATTTCACGCAGTGCGGCCATTAGTGGCGAAAGCCCTCGCATCTGATTTTCCGGATCGATGCCATGGCGAAAGTGGACGATATCCCTTGGATCGATCGGCACAGGAGATCCGCCGACAGGTTGGTATTCGTAATACGTGATGAGTTTCGTGCCACCCGGGTTGTCAATATCCGCCTTGGGCCATATCTGCGTATGGGGAATGTAGACGTAGCCCACGACGATGCCCGCACCCGATCTCACCTTGTACCAATAGGCATTGCCGTCGACTAGCCAACTGATTAGCGTCCCATACCAAAGAACCGTATGGTCGTAGAAAGGTCCATTCTCGACAGCCTCTGGGAACGAATGCCCTTCAACTTCAACGTAAGTCGTGGCGCCAGATTCGTTCTTTGTCTTTGTGTCGACGATCAGCCTAGGATAAAGGGCATTCCGCCAAAAGAAACCATGCGCGGGCAGTACGACGCTGTTATCGTAAATCCTTCCAGCCTCGCGCCGGTAATCGAGCCTGCCGTTCTTGAAAAGCCAGCTCGTCCAGCCGTAGGTACCCGCCAGAGATGAGGCGTAAAACCGAAACCCCTTGATGGCCGCGGCGATTCTCGTTGTCAGTGTTGCCATCTTTGTTAAAGGATCGCCCAGCGTTGAATCTTCGGAGTGAAGAGGCTGTAAACGAACGCGTCTGCAAGGTCGGGTGATTTAATGCCCCGCTTTGCCATGTCTTGCTTTGATTCGATCTTGATCTTCCCTGTCTGAGTAGTGAGTGCTAGTGGTAGCGAAAGCTGCGTGATCAGCTCCGTCTCCCCTCGTGGAATGCTGATCAGCTCATCGAGCGGATGCTCATGCCCGCCTTCCTTGCCGTTTAGCCAAAGTGAGTACTCGTAGGTCTTCTCAAACCTGGTTCGAGCAAGCCACCAAAGCTCTGCCCTCAAGTTGAGGAACCGCTCCTGCGACGTCCTTCCGTCTGGCCACTTGGTTTCTGTGGGCGATTCTCCGGAGAGGATCGCTACCGGCTGGAACGGCAGTGACTCCATGAGCTCGAACGTCGAGCGAACGCCCGAGCCAACTCCGATCGCGTCGTAGCAGAAGATCGCGGCTCCGCAATCTCGGCAAGCCTGAGCAAAGTTGTGAGCGGTGATGGTTGTGTTCGCTTCCGGCCATTGCTTGACCTCGGTTACGACTGGGCCTGCCCTTGCGACGAAGGTGCTCTTGTTCTTGCCGCCTGCTGCCACGTCTCCACCGGCTACGATTCGCTCGCTTCTAGGCAGATCCAGATCGATCGCCGCCCGCACGTACTTGGCCGGGATGCAGATGCCATCCACGGAGGCCGTGTAATCGATATCGATCTCTTGAGCGACGATCACCGGATCCAGGCGTGCGCAGCGGTCTTGATACCAAGCGTCGTCTTTTCTGGGATCGTCACGCCAATGGAAGGTGAAGACAGGAAAGGCGCCACTGTGACGCTGCACGGCGAAGGTGTTGCCCTGGCCGTTTGGCGTCGAGAGTTTGATCTTTACGTCGCAGTTCTCGGATAAGGCCGCATCCACCCGCTCTGGGCGTTCGATAAAAGCCGCCTCATCCAAGATGTACAGACCATTGCGTCCACCACGGCCGATATTGTCTCCAGCCTCACCCGTGATGGCTGAACCATTCGCGGGGTTGATGAACTTCATGTGCCCGCAATGCTTCTTCTCGTCGAAGCCCGCAGGGAGCATCCATTCAGGGAGCTTGCGAAGGATCATCCGACCCTTCTCTAAAATGCAGTCTGGATCGCCAAGGCGATCTACCAAGTCCTCTTTGCGCGAACCGACCGCGCCCTTGAAGCCATCTTCAAAGAGCCAATCATGCACGAGCACGGCAATGACGAGCCACGTCATGCCAACCTCTCGTGACTTCTCGATGATGCCGTCTTCTTTGGCTAACTGCCGATCGCGTATCCACCCGACGCATTCCCTTTGCTTCGGGAAGAGCTTGAAGCGGATCCATCGATCGCCTGATAGCAGCTTCGGGTTGTACGTCCAAACGTAAGTATCGATCCAGTAGGCGGTGTCTCTTGCGCATCTCAGCCACTCGTCTTTGTGGGGGCCGATCTTGTCGGCTATGAGATGGGCGGTAGCGAGTCCCTCTTCGGGCTCCAGGAACGAAACAGTGTCGACGGACTCTAAATCTGCGAACGCGCTCAGGACCGGCCACTCCGCCTGGCGATAGGAATGTCCCATCAGATGTCCATCTGCGGCTGCTGGATCTGGCCCTTGCGCAACGCCTTGGCCTTCTCGATCGCTTCAAACAGGCGAACCGCTTTGTCCATGCCGACACCGTAGAGGATCGCTAGATCGCCTGCCGTTTGCTTGCTGAGCCACTTCTTGTCCATGTGGTGCTCTTGTTGAACGATCAGGGAGCGCAGCTGCCCGTCGATGAGCTTATCGAGGAGCCTCTCACGCGACTCTTTTAACGTATGTACAACCGTATGCTCCGTATGCATACGATTTGGCATACGGTCTTCTATTTGAACCTGTTTTGCAGGCTCAGCCGTATGCATACGGTTTTGCGAGCCGTCTTCCTTGAGCTTGTCGTGCCAGCGTTGAACCGTGGCCTTGGATAGCCTTAGTTCTTTGGCTACCGCGCCGATCGAGGAACCGGAAAGAAGCAGCGCGATTCCGCGGGCCTTGGTGTTAGGGTCGATCTCCTTTGCCACAGGCTAACCGCCCGCGCATCCGCCATTCACCGCAAAGACGGTCAGTTCGAATCCTTCCACCTGACGCCATCCGGAATCACGGAAACGCCTAGCCAGCTTGACGACGTTCGTGACGTACTCGTCCTCGAACTTCTCGATCTTGGCCGGATCTATGTTCGGCTCCCAGGTGACCTTGCGGGGATTGTCGATCGCGTATTCGGCTGATACGATGAGGCCGGTCTCGGCATCATGCGGCTGCACCTTGTCCCAGTTGGCTTTTGCTTTGGCGATTAGTCGTTCTCGTTGGCTCATAAACCTACCCTTAGCCTCTTCGGCTCGCATGCGCTCATCCATCTTCTTGGAGCGGATCATCTCGAAGATCAGGATCGACATCACAACTGCAATGCCGATCCAGGTCGCGGCGTCCATCAGAACCGATATGTCAGGCCAAGCAAGAGCCCGGCGCCGGTTGGCTTGTTCTGGGTCGCAGAGATTGCGATGCCAAACTTGAAGTCTGCGTTCCTTGCTACTGGGAACGTCTTACCGATGGCTATACCGCCTGTTATGTTGGACTGTAGGTCTGCACCTGCAAAGCCATCTACCTCTAGGGAGAATTTGAGGCCTAAAGGACGCTCGATGGTTCCGATGTTTCGCAGGACCACTGCCGAACTAGTGTGCGTGCGGAAGTCCCATACAGCGGCAAGGCTCCATTCGCGGATCTCCTGGGCACTTGAAATGCACGTCATGGCGAGAAGGGAAAGCAGTAAGAGGAATCGTTTCATAGTTGAACTCCTGATTGGCTGACGCCCAGAGCGGCGAGTAGCCCGGTTGCGGTGCCAGCGATCCACCTACGGGATGCCAGCGACCAATTGAATTTGCGGCGTGACTTCGACCACTTTTGCAGGTCGATCACGAATGCGGTTGCGAAGCCGGTAGCGGCTCCGATCAAAGCGGTGTTTAGATTCACTTGCGACCTACCGCCTGCTGAATCTGCTTGATGCCTTCCTCGACACGAATAACGGCTTCATGCGTGGCCTGGAACTTAGTGATCGCTTCTTTCATGATTGCCTCGTTCCGGGCCGTGGACTCGGCTTGGGCGCGATCCTCGCGAGCAAGGGCGGCTAGTCTCATCTCGACTCGCACTCCCCACATGACGGCGGCAATGATGTAGCCGATGATGAGCCTGAGAGCCCAAATGACCTCAGAGTCTGGGATGACGAGTTGAGCAAAGAGGCTGAGCATTGTTTCATGTGGCACCCTTGGTGCAAAACGAGGATCTAGGGGAAACTCAAAACAAAAACGCGGCACTTGCGTTGGTAACCTTTTCCAGACCAAGGCCTGGAGCCTGGGCCATGGCCGCCGTACGACTCGTAGGTTCGTCCATTCAAGATGAAGCCCACATGGCGCCCAACGCCTTTGCCTGGCTGCTGGGGAAGCACGAACATCCGCAGGATGCCGTCCTTGAGCTTCCCGGCCTCTACCGTGGATTCCTTAAAGTGGTTTTCGATCAGCCACTCGAGCTGCTTTGCCGAGCCGTCCGGAATAACCTCGCCGCATGCCTTGCTCACGATAAGCCTCGTGTAACCAGAGCAATCGATCTCCTTCACGTCGGCGAGCTGCACTCCCAAGAAGGGGGCTTTAGCGCCGAGTAGGTACTTGCAGTCCTTCATCTTGCCAGTCAGAACTGGAATGTCCTGAGGCTCGATCGGAAGCGTTTCGTATGGTAATTCTTTGTTCGGCATGGCGTTAGTTCGTTGGGTCGATCCCGATGGCTTTGCACCGTTCGATGAACCGAATTGCTCGGGTGAGATGGTGATGGCCTTTCGGCCCCTTGTTCGACGCGATCTTGTCGACGCCGAAGGCATACGCTGCGTAGACCGAACCTAATAACCCGCCGATGAAGACACACGGGTCGTACTGACGGCAATCCATTTGGTAGGCAATCGACAACTCCATCCACTTGGCTTGCGCTCGCTTCTTACGATTCAGCCGTTTGATGAACTTCATGGCGTAAAAAGAACCCGGCAGGTGTCTGACTACCGGGTTGAGAGGTTTCTTATGCGACTTCCCTAGCTCGTTGGCTAAGATGTTTGCCCGTTTGGACTAGCGGGATGTGGCACGCATCCACGGACAGGTAGGTGGCCTTCGAGTTTCTTCCAAGATGTATGGCGGGTCATGGCAAGGTTGCTCGTCGAAGCAGAGCCTCGCTCTCCGCCAAAGTGTAAGGGAACGGAGGTGGTACGTATGCCATCCGCCGATGCTTCGAATCATCGAATCGCCAAAGGCTCGGGCCACGGTTAGACTCTTTCAGGGGAGCCGTTACGGACTTCCTAGTGGTCGATTTCCCTACAATGTTGCCGCATGTTTTTCCGTTCGTCCGTCCAAGATTGGATGTGCGTGGCGGGACCGGAATGGCGGCTAACTCGGTTGGCATTGACGCGGCTACTGATTCATGCAGGTGGCGCAGCTCATCACTTCTACGCTCTTGGGCCAAATGGCTCGACTACCCCGGCACCAGGATCTCCCCGGGCCAACACAACACCGCGCCAATTCGTGAAAATGAACCTATCGTCAATGGAAAAGCCCACGGCGAAGGAGGCGCCATGGGCTTCGGTTGGATGCTTCAGGCAGGGTCAAGGCCGCCGCCTGTGCAAAATCACTATACCACTGTCTGTTTAAAATGCAAAGGATTTCTACATTTTTTCAGAATTTGATTTCCCCTTCAATCGCCCGATCTCCACGGCCTGAGTCTTGATTGCATTTAGCGCATCAGCAAGTGCGGTATCGGATGGTAGTGGTAATTCCCCTGTCTTCTTGTTGCGTGTCGCTTCTCTCTCAATGGCCTCGCGTTTCATTGCAGGCTGTGGCTCCCCTCGTCGCCATGCCGCCGAGTGAGTAGCGCAAACTCGCCAATAGCCCGTTTCGCGCCAGCATCCACCACCGTTGCAGTTCTCGTTGTCGCAGCTTTCGACGTCGCACACACCCCAGTACGGATAACGCTCATCTCTCATCGTTGACTCACTATGTCTCCAGGTAGGCCGTCTCGATGACAACCATGTATCCCAAGTCCTTGACACCAACGATCCCAGTGCCGAAACATTCACCCGAAGTCGATACCCAAATTGGCCTATCTCTGTGGACCGTGTAACTTCCAGATTTCCAGGACTGAACGTCTTTGCCGATCATGCCTTCCAGATAATCGACGAATTCCGCAACTGGTCTCCCGGGGAAATCATACGGGCCGTGGTCTATGTCGCAGTGATCGTAATAGCCACGGTAACTGCCTAGCGTCGTAGGGCAATAGCCCATAAAGTCGAAGTGGACGCACTTGTCTGGCCTTTCCATTTCGATTGTTCCTTTCAGCGCGTCGATCAACTCGCCTAGTGTTAAGTTCCCAAAAATAGTCATTTCGTTCTTACCTTGGCGGCCACTCGTCTTCTTGCCGCCTTTGCCTGAGCGTGTCTCGCCTTTCGATCCGCCATCTTGAGCAGCGAGTCGATCTGAATCCAAATGCAACCCTGCCAATCCCTACGAGCGACGACCATCTCTTTCTCAGCCCATCTCATGACCGTCGTTCGGTGAAACCCGATCATGTACGCCGCCATTGCGAGGCTGATGCAGGCCTGGCTCAGCATCTTCGACGGAACGTCCGGGGTTGGATCGAATGGATCATCTTCGAGCTCGATGTCCAGCAGATCGCAGAAGTCCTTCACCTGAATTGGCCAAGCGTCGAAGCCGGGAATCTCGTCGCCGAAGGACTCTGCGGCGGCTCGCAATGACTCCTCGTAATACGGATATGGCAGCGAACGAATCACCCTCACGAATGCTTCGTACTTAGGGGATGATCGCTCGCGATCCTGGCGGTCCATGCGGCTTGGGCCTATCCTGCCAACGTGAGGCCGGATGTAGTCGAAATAGGCTTTTACGATTCGCTTCGCTCTCCAGACGTCTTGGTCGATCGCTGTTTGCTGCATCCTTGCTGACTCCTTGGGTTTGGAAAATGGGAGAACGAGAACTGCGCTCATGCCGCCACCTTCGGCTTTCGGTAGCCCTTCTCGAACTCCCACATGCGGTAGTAAGCGCACTTCAAAATGTGGCTGACTGTGCCGGGCTCCACCTTCTGCGATTGCTTCAGGTTCGGAGCCTTGATGATCTCGCGGACCCTTCCGTTATTCCACTGGCATGGCTCGATTGAGAACAGGCCCGCATACGGAGGAATCTCAGATTTCAGCTTTTCGGCAAGCTCATGGGGCATGGCGAACCAATAACGCCTGCAGTGGTGAGGCGAGCAATTGCGCCAGTCACGAAGCGAATGCACTTGCCCACGATAGGACAACTTGTCGGTCTCATCGGAGGCGAGTGCTTCCTCCCATTCGTCGAGGGCATCGGTCGGTAGCCCACGATTCACAAAGTAGGCTCTCGACCCAATTGGCCTATAAAGAGTCTTGGGCTTTCCTGTCTGGAGAATCTTGTGCTTTAGGCCTTTATTCTTGAACTCAGCCCGGAAGTCCGCAAGGCTAATCTTGACCTCGATCTCTTCGGCCCAACCCGAATCTCTGACAACCACAAGGTCCGCCTCCCATCCAACCAAACCATTCGCATAGTTGGGAAGCACAATGTTCCGGTTGTAATCGAACCGTGTGGCCAATCTCTGGGCAATGTCGCTTCCAGTCATGCCGCTTCCGCCTGCTGATCGCAATACTTCTCCCAGCTTCGATCTACCGGGAGCCTGCGTTTCTCAAACCATCCGATAGCGTCGAACGGTCTGGATCGGTCTGGTTCGTAGTACCTGGCGACATCGGAGCCGTCAGGGCAATGGAGCACGTAATCGACCCCGGCCAGTGGCTTCGTATGGCTTGGAATCGCCTGATTGGGCGCATTCGGGTCCGGGATCTCGTAACTCTCGGTCCAACGCTCCTGGTTGAGCCATGTTGTCATTTGGCAAACGAGCCGCGTGCCGACGTCGCCGGTGGCGGTGACGAACTCGCGGTATCGCCTTGCACCATCGATCACCTGGGAAGCTAGGGCAGGCTTACCGAAGGTTTTGCGAAGGTGTTCCCGGCGAGCTTTGGCCTTGCACAAGTCCCCGAGCCGTTTGGGATACTCCGCTGCAAACTCCTCGAACAACTCATCGGCGGTCTTTGCCGCCATAACATGATGGTTACTGGATGGTTCTAAGGACGGTTCTTCCTTATAGGGGGGTGCAGGGGGGAATGTCGCAGATGTCAGGGGTTGGGGTGCCAATTTGTCAGGGGTCTGTGTCTCAGATGTCAGGGGTGTCAGATTGTCAGGGGTGTCAGATTGACAGGGCTGACGTTTTGTCAGGGGTGTCAGATTGACAGGGGGCAATCGGTAGATCGTCTTCTTTCCAGGTCTTGCCTCTTGGACCTGGAGGAACCCCTCATCGATCAGGGTCTTGATGATCCGGTAGACCTCTCGCTCTGAGTAGTTGGTCTTCTTGGCGATCGACGCAATACCGGGATAGATATTCATTCCGTCGTGGTCGGCATGGTCGGCAAGGGCCAGTAACACGAACTTGTGGTTCGGAGGCATCTCGATATTCCAGACACGACCCATGGCATGAACGCTCATCGGTTGCCTCCAGCTGAGTTACTCATCAAAGAGCACCCCCCCCGAACGTCAGTTGCTGTTCCTCGCCCAACTTCTTGCTCCTTGCCCTACGGTCGGCCTTTGTGCCGTGGCCGGTGATCACGCTTCGGTTCTCGATCACGTGAAGCGTCACCGTGTTGCCATCGTCGATCACGTACCAAGCAATGCGCTTCTTGTTGGCCCTGGCTCGCGCGCGCTTATGGGCGTGGCTTGCGCTCAGATGTCCGGAAGTCCAACCTTCGCCGTCGACATGCAGCCCAATGGAAAGAGCCCAACTCATTGCAGGCTCCCGAAGATAACGACCACAGACCCCGTAAATGGAACACCCCTCGATCCTCCGAACTTCAATTTCCCTTTTAGGAATTCAACAGCACCGTATTCAAGCGCAAGGTGAAACCACTCGGTAGCTGTGTGCGATGGAAGCAGCATCACAACACGTTCGGCATTCCCGTCCTCCACCTCTGCCCGTGCTTTTCTCACCCAGTCAATCAGTCGCCTATACGGTGGATTGCACCAGACGACACCGAACCAAGGCTTCGTTAAAGCGTTATCTTCAACCGTCATATATCGAGCGCACTTCGCATTTAGTGCAGACGCCGCAACATCTAAATCGAACGGCCCATATCTTGCGCTGAGATCCGAGAACGTCTCATCGGGTGTGTACCACTCGTCGCGTAAGAGCATCTGACTCACGCTGCTCCCTCCGTCCTTTCCAAAAGCGCCAATGAATCGACCCGGGACCGCTCAGCCCTTGCGAGTGCCGCCAGTTTGCGGTCGTGCACGTCATGGCAATACTCCGATGGGTTAAGAGTCGCGCCGATCTCGATGCCCTCGCGAAGCCCAGCAAAGTAGGCTTCGACTTGCTCGGCAGTTGTGAATCGGTTCATGCTGTCACTCCTTTCGGCCCTACCAATATGGAATCGGGCAAGGGATACGAGAACTGCGGACATCGCCACAGATGGAGGCAATACGGATGGTAATTCACATACTCCGACTCGGGAGGGTGGAATTGGACCACCGTCTCCTCTTTGTCCCAAAAGAGGTCCTTGACGAAGCACATCTCTTCCCAGGTCGGACACCTCTGAGCATTCTCTATCGACACAGAGGCATGCTCCCAGCCGGTGTCCACCGCATCGGAAGCGATGATCCTGACGATCTCGTTGCCTCTGACAACGCGGAAAAGGCCGTTGTTGCCGTCCATCGGCGTCGATCTCCATGGACCCGTGGCGACTCGGCTGCTTTCAAGTGCGGGATGCGTAATTCGTCTCATGCCGC
>JADZBW010000092.1 GCA_020851885.1 Fimbriimonadaceae bacterium
TGCGGAGTGACGTCGACCCACACGGCCTTTTCATGGGCCTTGACTTTTGTGGGGTCGAGTGCCTTCAATTGCGGTTTGCCTTCGAGGGTGACCCGCGCTTCACCATTGGCGTCTGACCTGACCTTGCTGATATCGACTTGTCCAACTACTTGAACGAGTTGCTTCGTGGCGTACTGGCGACTCTGATCGAGACGCCATTCGGTTTCAATACCCTTGAGAGCGCCAGATTTCGGCATATCGATATCCAAGCCCGCCAACGCAACCAGCTTACGATTGTCTTTCATCCAATCGGTCACCTTGGTGCCGTCGATCTTGAAGCTGGCGATGAGGGTTCGGCGATCTCCTGGTGTTCGATCCTTCGTGCGAATCAAGGGATTTCCGGGTGCATCGATCCGTATTTCACCTCTTAGAAATGTATAGGTCAGGATGAACTTCGAAATCGACGCGATCGCGTTTGCTTTTTCCACCCCCTTCGCATAGGACCCATAAGCCGATTCCTCCTTGTCAAGCACGTCTGAGAGCGCACCAAACATGCCCGTAATGCCTCCGACAAACCCATCCTCAGCCCAACCAGGTGCCTCCTGCTGGAGAACTTTCGGTGTCAAAGAAGCCAGTAAAGTCGGCGGCTTGACCTTGGCAATCGCCTTTCTCAACGGCGCTCCCATTTCCTCCGTCATGATGCGAAGAACAACCAACGCTTGGATTGGATCTAGTTCTGAGTTGTCGTCGAAAGCATTATCGGCAAGAGTCGCATGGCGAATCGCAAGGGACCGAAGGAATCCGTTTGTCGCGCGAGATGATGGATTTGACGAGACCACACCTGTCTGAAGCCAATCCTTCAAAAACACGCCACAAGACCCCTTGCCACCGATCGATTGGTAAGGAAGGTCGAGGGAATTGATTAGATCGCCTAGCTTGACGGCGTGGCCTGACCGGTACATCGCCAGGTAACCACGGATTTCTGCATCGGTAATGGCCAAGTGTAACGCCGGTTCACCAGACGGGCCGGCCAGGCGAACCTTGTCTTCGTTCCAGATTGTAAAACCGCAAAGTTGGAAAGCCTCGGTCAACAGAGCGGTATCGTCGCCGGAACGCTGGCTCAACTTCCCCGCAATTGAGTCGAGACGTTCCAAACGCTCATCGACACCTTGCGGCCCTAAACCTAATCCTGAGCCGAGAACCCCTCCAACCAAGCCCATGGAGAGGGCGATGACGACGAAGATCTTCGCGAAGGGCAAGCGCATCATGGCAACAAGGAGTCTACCAAGATGATTTACACGTTTCAATTCAAAACTTTGAAGCGAACGATTTTGTTATTTTGGCGATCTCGGTTTGTCCGGCGATGAACGTGCGTCCAGATGTAAAGCCATATGCGCCTTACCGAATAACCATGGCATTCCACGGCTAGCGGCTCCTCGGCCAATTGGGTCGACGGGCCATCCATAAGAGGCAGCCCTTTTCTCCCAGCCCTTCCTTATCTAAAGCGAGCCTGCAGCTTCTCTAGCTCCGCGCTGCCCGGGCAGAGGTCGCGATAAGGCACCTTGGTGAGCGACTGGGGGATCGAGCCAAGCTGTTCGTGCATTTCTCTGGAATCCTCGGAGACATACAAGAGGCCGGTCACGATTTCACCCTTGGTTTGGCTCTCGCGAATGTAGGCATAGGCTCGATCGCGATCAGTCGGATCATAGTCCTCCTCGACCTTGCGAAGCCGCACCGTGCTGCCGTCATGCATCACGACCCGATGCTCGGTGCCGGGTTCGTATTCCGCGGTGATCTCCTCGCGAAGAGGCACGAAATCGGCTTGAACCACCTCGAGTTGGTGCTTACGGGTGTAGGCGTAGCTCTTGGTCGAGCCCTCATGGTCGTTGAAGGTCACGCACGGAGAAATGACATCGATGAAGGCGAATCCCTTGTGTTTGAGAGCGGCTTCGAGAATCGGGACCAACTGCTGCTTGTCACCGGAGAAACTGCGCGCCACGAACGTTGCGCCCAGGCTCAAGGCCAGCAGGACGCTATCGATGGATTGCATGGTGTTGGGCTCGCCACGCTTGTTCGTGGAGCCGACGTCGGTGGAGGCGGAGAATTGCCCCTTGGTCAAGCCATAGACGCCGTTGTTCTCAAGAACGTAAGTCAGATTGAGGTTTCGGCGGATGGCATGGCAAAGCTGGCCCAGGCCGATCGATAGGGAGTCGCCATCGCCTGACACGCCGATGAGCATCAACTCCCGGTTGGCGGCACCGGCGCCGCTTGCGACGGCGGGCATTCGACCGTGGACGCTATTGAACCCGTGCGCTTCGCGCAGGAAGTAGGCAGGAGTCTTGGATGAGCAGCCGATGCCGGAGAGCTTGGCAACGCGATACGGCTCGATGCTCAACTGCCAGAAGGCCTGGATGATGGCGGCGGTGATCGAGTCATGGCCGCATCCCGCGCACAGGGTGGTGATTGCGCCTTCGTAGTCGCGGCGCGTCAAACCAATTTCATTGCGCTGCAGAGCAGGATGGTGAACTTTGGGCTTGGCGATAAAGCTCATGCCAACACTCCTTGTTTAGCGAGGACGCCTTCCATCACATTGGCGGCGCTCATCGGCATTCCCGAATAGATTCGGATCGATTCCAAGCGCTTGGCAGCGACTCCGGTCTCCAAAATCAGCAGGTTTCGGAGCTGACCGTCGCGGTTCATCTCGACCACGAAGTTCTCATCGTGGGAGTCGATGAAATGCTCGACGTCCTTGCCGAATGGGAATCCCCGCACGCGCATATAGTCCACTTCCAGTCCATCCTTGGCCATCAGGGCCATCGCTTCCAAGCAGGCGGCGTGGCAACTGCCCACGGTAATGATTCCAATTCGGGCCTTGCCGCTTCCTCGCATGAACGGCGCAGGGACGTGATCGGCCGCGCTGTTCACCTTGACCGCGATTCGATCGAGGACTTCCCTGTATTCGTCGCTATCTTCCGTGTAAGCGCCGAACTTGTTGTGGCCGGAGCCTCTCGTGAAATACGATCCCTTGGGGTGTACGCCGGGAAGGGAGCGGTAGGGGATCCCATCGCCATCCACATCCAGGTACCGGTAGAAGGACTTTGCCGCCTCGAGCTCCGCCGCATCGAGCACTTTGCCACGGTCGGGCTCGTAAGAATCATCCCAGGTGAGTTTCGGGACCATCCAGTCGTTCATGCCGATGTCGAGATCGCTAAGAACGAGGACCGGCGTTTGGAATCGCTCGGCAAGGTCGAAGGACTTGACGGCCATTTCGAATGCCTCGCGCGGATCCGAGGGATAGAGGCAGATGTGCTTGGTATCTCCGTGGGACGCATAGGCGCAAAGCATAAGATCGCCCTGCTGGGTTCTTGTCGGCATACCCGTCGAGGGTCCAGACCGCTGGACGTCGAACACGACGGCCGGGATTTCGGCATAGTACGCGAGTCCAAGGAACTCGCTCATCAGGCTGATGCCGGGACCGGCGGTCGGCGTGAAGGCCCGAGCGCCTGCCCAGGATGCGCCGATCACCATGCCGATCGCGGCCAGTTCATCCTCAGCCTGGAGGATTGCGTAGCGGTTCTGGTTCGACTCGGGATCCTTGCGATACTTTTGGCAGAAGCCGGTGAAGCCTTCCATGATGGAAGTCGCGGGGGTGATCGGGTACCAAGCGCCGACGGTGGCACCCGCATACAGGCATCCGAGGGCGGCGGCGGTATTGCCGTCGATCAAGATGCTTTCTTCGGTGGCGGTCATCTTCTCCAACCGAATCGGAAGGGGGCAATCGAGATTTTCCTTAACGTAGTTGAAACCGAGGTCGATCGCTGTCTGATTGGATTCCAGGAGGGCCGGTTTTCGACCGTACTTCTCCTTGGTCAGGGCAACGAGGACGTCGGTATCGATATCGAGCAAAGCGCCGAGCGCGCCCGCATAGGCGATGTTCTTCATCAGGATACGTTCTCGAACACCTTTGAAGGACTCATTGCACATCTTGGCAAGGGGAACGCCGATGTAAGTGATGTCCGACCGGAGCCGGTCCTGAGGAAGCGGTGAGGTGGAATCGTATAGCAGCCACCCACCCGATCGGACCTCCGCAACGTCCTTGTCGAAAGTCGCGGCATTGAGGGCGACGATGAGGTCGAAGATGGGCGTCCGTGCGGTGTACCCATTGCCATTGACCCGGATTTCATACCACGTAGGCAGACCTTGGATATTCGATGGGAAGAGGTTCTTGCCCGTCACCGGAATACCCATGCGGAAGATTGCCTGCATGATCAGGCCGTTTGCGCTGGATGATCCGGTACCGTTGGCGCTGGCGATTTTGATGGCGAAGTCGTTGACACGTTGGTTCATTTAGCAACCATGGATTCCAAGATACGAAGAGTCGATTCTGGGGCCGGCCTCCCGGCATAGGGCAGGACGAGCGCAAATTGGCGCATATCCCAAGCATAGGTCGGACAGCGCTCCGCGCAGAGTCCACAGTGAAGGCATAGGTTCTCATCTTTGACCATCACCCGGCCCGTCTGCTTCAAGCCGTCAGAAACATAGAGCGGCTGCTCGTGAACCATTCGGGGTGAGGTTAGGTGGCCAGTCAACTCATTTTCATCGCCATTCGGGGTGATTGTGAGACAGTCGGTTGGGCAGATATCGATGCACGCATCGCATTCGATACAGAGCGAAAAGGTGAAGTGGGTCTGGACATCGCAATTGAGGCACCGTTCCA
>JADZBW010000093.1 GCA_020851885.1 Fimbriimonadaceae bacterium
TGGCAAAGTAAAGGCCGCTTGAGCTTGAAGGCTGATAAACGCCGATGGCATCCTTTGCCTCGCCCACTTCCTGAATTTCGATATCGAAGCCATCAAAGTCGATCGCTTTGTTCAGTTCGCTTTTGGCTTCGTTATTGATCGAAACGCCATCTTCGCCTGCGAATACAGACGTGGACTTGACCATAGCCTCGCGAAGGTCGAATCGCAGAACGGCTCCGGTGCCTCGGGCAACGATCAGCTTCGTAATCGGTCCTTGCGCGAAGATGGGAATCACAACGGCGAGCTTCACCTTCTGGGCGGGTTTGAGCATCTGGTTGATCGGCGTTCGTTTGACCGGCTCATACACCGGACCAGATGCCTCGACGTTCTTGTCATCTGGAGAGACAACGGTGAACTTGAAGGATCTGGAGTCTGCCGATTGCTCGATTTTTGTGGGATTTTGAACCGTAAAACTGAGAATCAGCAGCCTCTCGTCTTTTTCGGCAATCAAGTTCGTGCTTACCGTCTTATATCGTGTATCGACGGTCGCAGAATCCAACGTGAAGTGAAGTTCGGCGCCCTTGGCGCCAAGTTGGTACTTGGTCCCGACTTTGCCGTTGTCGCCGGGCAATTGGGCCGTGCCTAGTGTCGGGCTCGTGCCCTGAGTCTTGGACTTGACATTGCCTTGCGCGACCGAATCGGTCGCAAGGATACCGGCGCCAAGAATGAGGGCCACTCCAAAAGCAAAGAAAGCGGTCTTACCTAGCATGGAGTCAGTATACGGACAAGGAATTTGAACTGACAAGGGTCTCTTAAGGATTGTCGACGATACATGTCAAATCCGCATCACTTCCCGTCCGATTGGCGAGGCTTGGGCCCGATCCGCAGATCGGGCCCTGGTGCGCGTTGTGGAGGTA
This sequence comes from Fimbriimonadaceae bacterium, assembly GCA_020851885.1. Lineage (GTDB taxonomy): Bacteria > Armatimonadota > Fimbriimonadia > Fimbriimonadales > Fimbriimonadaceae > 55-13. Next base: position 897 of record JADZBW010000093.1, read on the forward strand.
GTCAGTATCTCAAGACGGCGACCGCCAGCTCATCCACCGTCAGTTCCCCCTGGTCGAACAGGAAGACATCGCCATGGTGAGCGAGGGTATCGAGAGCCAAGTCGTTGATGTCTCGGCACTCGGGAGTCAAGGTGTGGTCTCTTTCGTTCGGGTTGTCGGCAACAACCCTTCGGCTGATGAGAAGGCTTTCCAGCCTACCGGCCCGAGCCAATTCGGGCATGGTTTCCAGTTGCCGCGAAGTCAGACCTGTTCCGGCCCGGGTTCGGTATCGTTCCAGGGTATCCAGTCTCGCACGATCGCAAAAACCATCGACGATCGGTTGGGAGAGGTCCCTCATTTCCGAATTGCCAAGCGTCTTGAGGCTGCGGACGATGTGGTCGGGCATGGTATTGGCATACTTCGAAACGTCCCGATACTCGTTGACAATCTCCTCGGTCCCGGCAAGCACCAGCGGATGCTTTGCACCATGCAGGTAGCGTCTGAGCGCCTCCTGGATGGCAAGGCAGAATTGATGAGTCTGTTCTTTCTGCTCCACGCCGCGGTCGCCTGTCCCATGCATGACGACCCCGCCGGCCCGTCCGACGGCTCCCACCGTGTGGGCTTGGGCCTGTTTCTCTGAGTAGGCGCTGGCGAGGAAGCCTTCGATGGATTCTGGTAAGTCCTCCACTTTGGCTTCGGTAATGCCTTCCGGAGAGCAAAGGAGCAACCTTATGTTCTGTCGATCCAGGGCCAAGACATAATGCGGATTCCCCCGCGTCAGTCCCGGCACCAGCGGCAATACGTTGAACCGATGGCCCACCTGAACGAGTTCGGGGACTTCGAAGGTAAGCCGATAGACGTGACAGTGGTTATCGCCAATGAATATCGCCAGCCCGTTGCTTCTTGTTTGCCAGAAGTCGGAATTGGATCCTAACTTGGATGCTTCCTCCAGAAAGTCGCGAGCCAAGGTGGCGCGCATTCCACCCTCAATGAGTTGATGCTCGGCGGACACGAGCAGATTCTTAAGCTTGAGCGGACCTTGCGTGACGTCGACCCCTTTACGGGCGGTCGGTATGTACAGGGTAACCGCTTGGTTCCCTTGCCATTTGGCCAGGGACTCGATTTGGCTTCGAGATATACCGTTGAAGTTCATGGGACACCTCTCACCTTCTTTATGTCGCATTTGCGGCGATTTAAGCGTCGGCGATTTCTTGTCCGTCGAACGTGGGACATGCCGACAATCTCGTCCATTTCCATCCAGTTTTCAACTTAGGCGGGCCAGACTATAACGAAAGGATTCGTGCAACTCTGGACCTTGATCGGGCCGGGAACTTGGACTTAGAGGCGGAATGGCTCTGAAGTTGAACATATCGGTCGAAACCCCTTTAGCCCTGCATGATAGGCAAGCCGTGTCGGTGATTCAGTACCATTGCCTTCATGCTCGACCAGTTGACCCAGGAATCCCGGGATTGGGTGGATGCGGGGCTCATTCTCGCCGCATTTTGGATTCCCGCGATCTTACTGCGAATGCTCTGGGGCAACATCCTATCGCCCTGGATCAAGCGTTCGAACAACCCAGATCTCGTTCTGTTGCTGAGACCGCTAAGGTTCTTGGTGATTTGGACCCTGCTCTTGAGCGGTCTCAACTATGGATTCCAGAGCTTGAATTTCGCGGAAATGCATCCTTCCTGGGGAGAGTGGACCGGAAAAGGTCTCTCAATCGCGTGGGTGCTGTTGGCGATGATGGTTACAAACCGCTTCACCGTAGGCTGGTTCAAATATCAAGCGCGGAAGTCGGCGTCGTCTGAGGAGGATGTCCGAGACCGAGTACAGACTCCCCAGAAGCTCACAACGGCCGGGGTGCTGGTCGTCGGGAGTCTTTTCATTCTTAGGTTGGCGGGAATCGACATCAGTCCCTTGCTCGCCGGTGGAGCGGTCGGCGGCATCATCATCGGCCTTGCCCTGCAGGATAGCCTCAGCAATGTCTTTGCGGGTCTGTTTTTGAACATGGATCGCCCGTTCCGGGTAGGGGAGCTGCTTCGGCTCGACCAAGATCGTGAGGGCTTTGTCGAGGAAGTCGGTTGGCGGTACACCAAGGTTCGACTTTGGAACGACAGCCTCCTGGTGATTCCGAACAAGAAGTTTGGCGAGAGCTCGTTCGTCAATTACAACCGACCGGTGGCACAGCTCTCGGTCAGTCTCGATTGCAGCGTCGCGTACGATTCCGATCTTGAGAAAGTCGAGCGTGTGGCGATCGCGGCGGCTAGGGAAGCGCAAGACAGTCTGGCCGACGAACCGATCGACTTCGAGCCCTATGTGCGTTGGCGAGCCTTTGGCGAATACGCCGTGCAATTTCGGGTCTTTTTGCGCTGCGATCACCCAACCAAGCAATACCGGGCGGTCTCAACCTGCTTGATGATCATTCATCGGCGATTCAAGGAGGAGGGAATCGAGATACCGGTGCCGGAGTTGAGATCCCGACCCGCCAAGCCCGCTTAGTTGTTGGGAATGAACCAGATGCTGTTGTCGGCGGGGTTGATGATCAACTTGCCGTCGGTGAACAGGCCATTGACGCCTTGGCTAGCTTGAGGCGGTACCCCCA
>JADZBW010000094.1 GCA_020851885.1 Fimbriimonadaceae bacterium
GGGCATTGCGTCCAGACTGCTTGGACTCATAGATGAGCGGCGTTTCGCTCGGCTTGGGAACATCCCCACTGTATTTGCCAGAGGCGAGATCGTTCATCGCATATCCGAACTCGCCGGGGCGAGTGAGCAGGTCCGGTCGAATGAGCTTCTTCTGAGCCTCGCCCTTCTTGAGATCGTTGGTCGAGATGCGGTTCTCGATCGCATCCATCCATCCTTCAGCGAAGGGGTACTGGCCCTCCGACTCCTGATAGAGTTTCATCCCTTGGTAGATCGCCTTGAGGTTCTGCTCGCTGGTCGCAGAGTAAGCATGCTTGTTCGGGGCGGGATCAAAGAACCCACGCTTCCAAAGGGCAACGATGAATGGGCCGTAGAATGCCGCCGCTCCGATGAGCAAGGCAGCGAAAATCGACGCGACAATCCAGCAGCCTTTCCGAGACCTCCTCGGTACCAGGGCTTCCTCGATTTTCGCCATCAGGACATTATGGACTCTGTGCCCGCTTCATATGGGGCTGGGTCCCGGCACTCGGATCGGCATGGACGGGTAACTTCAGACTCACGCAAATGCCTTTGATTTCCAAAGTCTCCCTCATTCAGGCGCCAACACCGCTCCATCGGCTCAATCGGTTGTCGGCGGACCTGGGGCTCGATCTCTGGATCAAGCGAGACGATCTCACGGGGTTCGCAATGGGTGGAAACAAAGGCAGGAAGCTCGAAACCATGCTTGCCGATGCGATCGAGCAGGGGGCGGAAGTGATCGTCACGTGCGGCGCCATTCAGAGCAACTTCATTCGTCAATTGGGAGCCGCCTGTTCCGTCTTCGGCATCCAATGTGCAGCAGCGGTCATGGCGACGCCATACGAGTATCAGCCGCCCTTTGTCGATGGCCTGCGGAAGGAAAATGGCAATGTGCTCCTCGATGAGCTTCTCGGCGTCGATCTCTGGCGCTATGCCGACGGAACTTGGGAAGAACTCTATCGGTACGCGGAAGACGTGGCCGAATCATACGAAGCAAAGGGTAGGCGGGTGTATCGAATTCCAGTGGGAGGCTCCTCGCCACTTGGCGCCTATGCCTTCTGGGAAGCGGGTCGTGAGCTCCAGGGCCAGATCCAAGAGGACAAACCGTTCGACTGGATCGTTTTTGCGTCCAGCAGTGGCTCAACGCAGGTTGGACTCTGCCACTGCTTTCGAGGGACGAAAACGAAGGTCTTGGGAATCGCCAGTGATCCCGAACCCGAAATCTCGGAGGATTTCGCCGAACTCAGCCGAGGATTGGCCGAGCGGCTGGGCGAGCCGCCCCTCATTGCGGATGATTTCCGGATTTGCTTCGATATGGTTGGACCGGGCTATGGCATTCCCAGCAAGGATGGGATGGATGCCATCCAATTGATGGCGCGCCGGGAAGGGATCTTCCTGGATCCGATCTATTCAGGCAAAGCGTTCGCGGGCGTCCTCGCGTTGGCGGAGCGGAACGAGCTTTCAGGTCGCATCTGCTTTTGGCATACCGGCGGCGTGCCAACTTTGTTTGCAATATAGGCGATGCAGGAAACGCTGAAATGCTTGGAGGCAGAATAGAGGCTTGGGCACACTTTATACAAACTTTCGTTGGTGGCGAAACGCCGAGCCTCAAGAGATGCTTGTGGAAGGTGACCGAGTTGCCTTTCGGGGGCCGACGCTTGCCGACCCTCGCCCCTCAGATGTCGTTGATCTTCAGGGAAAAACGCTCTATCCCGCCTTCGTCGACAATCACTGCCACATCTTGCCAACGGGCTTGGACCTACAGAAATTGCACTTGGGCTTCGCGACCTCACACGGCGAGATCGTCGATGCAGTTCGTGATCGAATGGATTCGATCGATGAGCGAGGCTGGCTGCATGCCGTCCACTACGATCAGACGAAGTACGGCGGAGTCCACCTCACGCGAGTTGATTTGGATGCGATTTCCTCCACCACTCCAATCCTCTTGCGACATGTGAATGGACATGCCAGCATCGCAAACTCAGCGGCCTTGCGAGCCGCCGACATCGGCGATCGAGAACCAGATCCGGCTGGCGGGAGCTACGGCCGATTTGAGGATGGAACCCTGAACGGCGTCCTCTTTGAGAGCGCACACGAACTGGTTTCCCATCGGGCTCCAACGCCCAGCGTCGAGGAGATGACCGAGGCGATCCTCTTAGCGGGCGATCGCATGGCGGAATTGGGCATTAGCTGCGCAAGCGACATGATGACCGGCCGCTTCAATCTGCTGCAGGAGCTCGATGCCTATCGGATGGCCGAAGAACGGGGTTGTCGAATCCAGACTCGCCTCTATCTGCAATGGGGGGAAGTCTTCCGGAAAGACGGGACCTGGCGAAGTCCGGATATGGCAGAGGCGCTTCAATGCGTCAAGCCGAGAATCTCCGGCATCAAAATCTTCGCCGACGGGGCCATTGGCTCGGCGACGGCGGCGATCTATGGCCAGTATTCCGGCGCATCCACAAGCGGAAGTGCGTTGAGCCGACATGCCAAAGAGGCGGGTGATCATACAGAGCGCGAGGTGAGTGGTCAACTCATCTACTCGCCAGACCGCTTGAACGAGATGGTTCGGATGGCCGATGCCGCCGGATATCAGGTTGCCATTCATACGATTGGGGATTACTCGACGGACCTCGTTCTGGATGCCTTCGAGCGCCTGGACGATCCCAGTCGCCATCGGATCGAGCATGCCATGCTGCTCGATGACGCGCAGATCGATCGCATGGCGCGGCTCGGCTGCTATTGCTCGATGCAGCCCGAGTTCTTGATGCGCTTCGGTCACAGTTACCGTCGCCAGCTTGGAGAAGAACGGACGCGGATGCTCAAGCGTTTCCGGTCCGTCAAGGATGCGGGAATTCCACTGAGTTTCAGCTCGGATAGACCGATCGTGGCGGGAGACCCAATCGACGGGATCCGGATCGCCGTGAATCGACCCGATGGATTTGACCCAAGCGAGAATTTGACCGTTGAAGAAGCAATCGATGCCTATACGGTTGCCGGCGCACGAGTAACTGGGGACGAAGGCGAACTTGGATCGCTGGAAACGGGCCAACTCGCGCGGTTCCACACCCGGGAAATCTGACTCGTCAGTTTGCTACGTACTTCCCTAACTAGGGACGGATATTTGGGCCAAAGTTCGCGGAATAGTAGTTCACATAGTGGCCGCCGGGAGCAAAAATGGCGTCGATTTGCTTCAGCATCTTGTCGCCCAGGGTGACCTGACATGCGGAAATCGACTCTTCCAGTTGCTTCTTGCTGCGAGCGCCTATGATTGGGGCGGTGATGCCGGGCTGAGAGGCAACCCATGCAAGCGACAGCGTCGCCAGCGTCATGTCATTGCGTTCGGCAAGGACCTTGAGCCTCTGGATGCGGGCGGCCGGGATCTGTTTGAGACGGCCCATCGGGTCGCTCTTGCTGTACCGGGCACCGCTTGTGGCGTTGTCGAGGTACTTGCCGCTCAGCATGCCGCCCGCCAGGGGCGACCATGGTATCACCGCATAGTCATAGGTTCGGCAGAAGGGCAGCAATTCTCGTTCGATTCTCCGATCCAGCAGGTTAAAGGGGGGCTGTTCAGAGATAAATCCACTGAGCCCCAAGTTCTTGGCGACATAGTGGGCTTCGCAGGCTTGCCATGCCGCAAAGGTCGAGCACCCCGCGTATCGGATCTTGCCGGCACGGGCCAGATCTTCCAGTCCTCGTAACGTTTCATCGATGGGGATTGAAGGCTGTGGCCGGTGAATCTGGTAGAGATCTATCCAATCGGTGTTCAAACGGCGCAAGGAGGCTTCGCATGCTTCAATGACATGTCTTCGGCTGTTGCCCCATGCGTTTGGATCGTTGTCGTCCATTTTGCCGTGGCACTTCGTCGCGAGCACGATCCGGTCCCGCTTACCTTGCAGCGCTTTCCCAAGGATGGTCTCGCTGAGGCCGCGGGCATAGACGTCGGCAGTATCGATGAAATTGACCCCGAGGTCGATGGCATGATGGGCGATCTCGATCGCCTCAGCTTCGTGGGAACCCCAATCGTCTGGCTCCCAACCGAACGTCATGGTGCCAAGACATGCTGCGGAAACCTGAACTCCAGTTCGGCCAAGGGGTCGATATTGCATAGCCTGAAACTACCTCAGGGGTTTGGCGAGGCAGGATATCGGAATGTTCCCATTGGGCAGGCCAGTCTGGATCACTCAATTTGGGGACTCCTGGCGACGCGTTCGACCGATGCGCCGCCAAGTCGATTGAAGTCGGTGCGGAATTCGGAGAGGTTGGCAATCGCGGGCAAATTCGTGGGATTAGATCCTAACGACTCCGGACGGCTTACCATCCGCGTCGACGATTGGCACCTCTATGCTGA
>JADZBW010000095.1 GCA_020851885.1 Fimbriimonadaceae bacterium
TGGATATCGCCTTGGTCATGCCCGTGGCCTCGACCGTTGGCGATAGCACCCTCGACAAGATCGTGGCCCTGGTTCAAGACGCCCAGGACAACAAGGCTAGCGGCGAGCGAATCAGCAGCTGGTTCGGGCAGCGATACACCTTCATCGTCATTGCTGCGTTCCTCATCTCTTTTGGGGTGCGGACGGTGTTTGGGGAGGCCGGTCGTGAGGCGCTCTACGCTTCGCTGACGCTCTTGGTGGCCTTGAGCCCCTGCGCACTGGTGATTTCGACGCCGGCAACGACCTTGAGCGCCCTAGCGTGGTCGGCCCGAAACGGCATGGTGGTGCGAGGCGGTGAATTCATCGAGACGGCAGGGCGAGTCGATACCGTCGCCGTCGACAAGACCGGAACCTTAACGTTGGGACGTCCCAAGCTTGTCGAGATTTGCGTGTGCGCGCACTCGATGGCGGCCGTGGGCACTGCCGAGCACGGATGCACGGAGGAGGACGCCTGCTGGCATGGATCCGGGACCCTTTCCAACGAGGCCAGGCATCTATTGCGTGCCGCCGCCGCCGCCGAACAGTATGCCGCCCACCCGGTGGCGGAAGCGATCAAGCAGGCCGCCTTGGACAGCGGAATCGAGATTCCAGTCGCCGAGCACGAAACGATTGCGGCCGGCTTGGGGGTCTCGGCGGTCGTCGATGGCAAACGCGTCCTTGTCGGCCAGCTCAAGTACTTCGATCAAGAGGGCATTGTCGTCCCGAAAGAGTTCCAAGACCATGTCGACGCGTTCCAGAAACACGGCATGACGGTGTCGCTCCTTGCGTTTGGCGATGAGATTGCCGCCCTTGGATTCCGAGACTCCGCCCGGAAAGAAACGAAGGCCTTCCTGGAGAATATCAGGGCCATCGGAGTTCGCCAAGTTGTGATGCTCTCCGGCGATACCGAGCAGACGGCTCGAGCGGTCGCAGAAGAATTGGGACTCGATTCCTATCGCGCTTCGCTCATGCCGGCGGAGAAATCCGGTGCCATCGAAGCCATGGTCGAGGATGGCAAGACCGTCATGATGGTCGGCGATGGAGTCAATGACGCTCCGCCACTGGCTCAGTCATCGATTGGCGTGGCCATGGGTGGCCTGGGAAGCGACATCGCCCTCAACGCCGCCGACGTCGTCCTGATGCATGATCGCTTGGATAAGATCCCTGAGCTGATGCGCCTGGGCAAGAAGACGAACGGCATCATCAAGGCCAATCTGCTGTTTGCCAGTGGCGTCATCATCACCCTGACGATTTTCTCGCTTATCGGAAAACTGCCGCTCCCTATCGCCGTGATCGGCCACGAGGGCTCGACTGTGCTCGTGATTTTGAATGGACTTAGGGTCCTACGCGGACCCTAAGCTCAGTTCACGGTGATCTTCAGCAGGGGCCGAACGTCCGCCTTTTCCCAGTCCTTGGAGTAGAACTTGTAAACGGCGCGATTGCCAATCTCGCTCGGATTAATGGCGCTCGTCAGCGCTAGTTGAAGAGAACCACCCACGGCAAGCGCTTTCCTGAAATCGTTCGGACCTTTCAGCAGGTCCACTTCAAACTTGGTCGGCTGTCCATCGACGAGCTTCTCCGGCGCGCCGGTCCCAAAGATCGACTCCTTGCCAAGGGTGGGGCTTACCGACTTGACCTTGCCGTAGTCCCAACTCTTCTCATCGAAAGTGCCCGACATCGACCGGACTTGCAAGGGCGCCTTCTTGGCGGCGTCGAGCGGCCAAGTGGGATCTGGTGTGTGGAAGAGGACAAGGACTGCTCCTGTGACTTTGGCATCCTTGGGGAGCTTGGCGAGATCGAACTTTAAGTAGCTGTAGCTGAACTCGTCGCTTGCCCCGGGATCCGTGGCCACTGGCTGATCATCCACCCCCCACACCCGGAGATAGCCGTCCTTCTGAGGATCGCTGGCATGGGGATAGACCCAGATATCGTCGGTAGGAGAAAAGTCGAGGGTTTGAGAGGCCGTTCCTACGGCGGCGACGGCAAGGAGAGTCGCGATCATGGAAACAGTTTAGCCCGACGCGGTTGGTGGCATTGTTGTCCAATCTAACCACAAGTGGGACATCTTGATCATCGCCGGTCCCTTAGCGCCAATGGCGAATCCGTCAAAATGGCTCCGTGAATCACGCATTGCGTGTCCTCGAGTTCCCGGCCGTACGCGAGCGCCTCCAGTACCACTGCGAGACGTCGATCGCCGCTGCGATTGCCCACGATCTCGAACCCACGATGGATGCGGAACTGGTCCTCGCGCTCTTGGAGGAGACCAATGAGGCCTACGATCTTATCTCCAAGCACTCGGTGCCATCCATGGGTTCGGTGCGGGACCTTCGCGGATCCTTGCAGAGAATCGGCAAGGGAGGGATTGGGAGTGGAGAAGAACTCTTCGCCATTGGTGAGGCGATGTCGACCATCCGCTCGATCCGCTCTCTGCTCAGCCCAATCCGAACGCAGTATCCGTTGCTTTGGCGTTTTCTGGAATTCGCGCCAGAACATCCCCGATTGGAGGAGGCCATCTTTACAAGCTTGGATCCCAATGGCGAAGTCAAGGATTCGGCCAGCCCCAATCTTGCCACCCTGAGGCAGCGAAAGCGCAGCACGACATCCAGGATCATCGAGGCGATTCAATCCTACACAACCGGCAGCCGACGCGACCTTCTTTCCGACCCGATCTATACCGTCCGCGATGGCCGTTACGTCATTCCCCTCAAGGCTGAAAACAAGGGCAAGATCAAGGGGATCATCCATGACACGAGTGGCAGTGGTGCAACCGTTTACCTGGAGCCTGAGGATGTGCTTCAACTCGGCAATCGCTTGAGGGAAGTCGAGGCCGCCGAGCGCGATGAGATTCTCAAAGTGCTTGGCGCCATCTCCGGCAAAGTCGGTGGCGTGGCTTCGGAAGTCATCCAAGGTATTCAAGATGCCGCTGAGCTCGATCTTATTCTCGCCAAAGCCCGATTGGCATTCGAGATGAAAGGCACTCCGCCGCAAAAAGCCGATGCCCATACGATTCAGATTCAAGGCGGCCGTCATCCCCTGATCGATCAAGGCGTTGCCGTTCCCCTGGACATCGTCCTCGGCGGAAGACATGGTTCCATTTTGATCACGGGGCCGAACACCGGCGGCAAAACTGTGGCGATCAAGACGGTCGGCCTCTTTGTCTGCATGCTCCAGTCCGGAATGTTTGTCCCCGCGCTCGATGTACGATTCAGCCCTTTCACCCAGATCTGGGCCGACATTGGGGACGAGCAGAGCCTTCAGCAATCCCTGTCGACCTTCAGCGGACATATCAAGAACATCGGCGAGGCCCTCAAATCCTTGTCTTCGGGCGCTCTGGTCTTGCTCGACGAAGTCGGAGCCGGTACCGACCCGGCGGAAGGAGCCGCTCTCGCCCGCGCCATCCTATTCGAGATGCGCGAGCGCGGCGCCGCCGTCCTCGCCAGCACCCATTACGGGGAGCTCAAGGCCTTTGCATACTCCACCGATGGCTTCACCAATGCGGCGATGGAGTTCGATGCCAAGTCCCTTCGCCCGACTTATCGCCTCTTGTTAGGCGCCCCTGGGGCCAGCCATGCGTTGAAGATCGCCGAGCGATATGGCATTCCCAAAGACGTCATCGAACGTGCCAGGGAGGGTCTCAGCGAACAGCAGCAGGACATTGCCGCGATGTTGGAACGCCTTGAGCAGGCCCAGAAGCTGGCGAGGATCGCCCAAGGCGATGCCGACCGTCGCGTTTCCGAACTTAAGAAGCGGGAGGAGGTCGCCTCTCGCAAACTCGAAGAGGCGGATGAAATCCGCCGTACCGCCAGTTCAAAGGCTCAAGGCTTGATCGATGAGGCCCTTCGTCAGATCCGGTTGGAAGCCGCCGAGATATTCGAGGAACTCAAGAAATCGGGAGCGGAACAGAAATCGCTCGACCAGGGCCGTACCCGGCTGAAGGAGCTTCAAGAAGTAGGCGAGGACTTTTCGGAGGAGTTTTCACGTCAGAGCCCCAGGCCGCCTTCAAGATCCGAGGCATCAGAAGGGAATCTGAAGGCTGGGGCAACGGTCAAGATCGTTGGATATCAACAGACGGGGGTCCTCCTCAATGAACCATCAGGCGGTAAGGCTCAGGTTCAGATGGGTCCGCTCAAAATGACGGTGAAGGCGTCCGATTTGACGGCGATCGCCGGGCCGCCGCAACAAAAGGCCA
>JADZBW010000096.1 GCA_020851885.1 Fimbriimonadaceae bacterium
GCCCGAGCCGAACTCGAAGGACTCACGACTTTCATTGGCGCCGTTCGCGACGCCGGACTTCGCGAGGATATCCCCATCGAACGCCTCATGGCGCGCCTGCCGCATGCCATTCAGCCCAAGACGACCACCGGGCCAAAATTGCGATGGATTTTCGGGGGTGGCGGACTTGCGGTCGCGGCCGCGATGCTGTGGTTCTTTGTTCTTTCGGTGAAGCCACCAAGAGGCGGGGCCAATGCGTTGACAACCTCGGATCCAGTCGTGGCCGCCAATTGGGCAAGAGAACGGATGGACTTTGACGTTCCCGCCATCGACTTGGGGAACGACGTTCCCTTGACCCTCGTGCACCTGGCGGAGGCTCGTTGTTGCTTTGATTACCGATACAAGGGAAATCTGTATCACGTGAACGTTCTCAGGAAAGGCAGCGGAAAGGTCGGCAGCGGCAGGGAGATCCAGATGTCAAATGGGATCAAGGCGTATCAGGGCCGGGGAGTGCGTTGGACGCAGGGAAATTGGGACTTCTTCGTCGTCGGCCCCGATGCAAGTGGATCGGTGGAAATCGCCGATAGGACGAGCCGGAGTATTCGAACCTAGACCGGGCATTGGCAGTTTCGAGTAACTTCCTTGTGGCATGCCGAACAAACTTCGAGACCAGGGTCGTCCGGCACCCATTGCCTCACGCTTTTTGCGGCCCTTTGCCGCCTATGCCAAGAATGAAGCGGCAAGCGGCATCTTTCTCATTTCGGCCGCTCTGATTGCGATACTTCTTGCGAATTCTCCTTGGTCCCAACCATTTTTTGATTTCTGGCAAATCCGATTTCAAGTTGGCTTTGGTGATCTGGAGATCGACAAACCGATTCTCCTTTGGATCAACGATGGCTTGATGGCCATCTTCTTTTTTCTCGTTGGCCTGGAAATCAAGCGTGAATTCCTGGTCGGTGAACTGGCCTCCCCGCGTCGAGCGGCTCTCCCCATCTTTGCCGCATTGGGAGGGATGGCGGTTCCAGCCTTGCTCTACGCCGTTTTCAATTTGGGACATCCGTCAATTCGTGGCTGGGGCGTGCCGATGGCCACGGACATCGCCTTTGCTCTGGGGGTGCTGAACTTACTTGGTCCGCGCGTTCCATTGGCGATCAAGGTGTTTCTGGCGGCGGTCGCAATCGTCGATGATATCGGAGCCGTGTTGGTCATCGCTATCTTCTATTCGGGCGAAATCCAATGGCGACTGCTCGGGTTTGGCGGCCTGGTCTTTGGCGGACTTATCTTGCTGAATCGACTGGGCATTAGGAAGCCGCTGGCCTACTTCGTCCCGGGGGCGCTCCTCTGGGTTTTGTTTCTGAAGTCCGGCGTTCACGCGACGGTTGCGGGCGTTCTTGTCGCAATGACCATCCCCGCCCGCGTCCACCTGAATCCTGAGTCGTTCGTCGAGGAAGCGAAAGAAGCCCTTGCCGAGTTCGAGTCAGGTACGACGAGTCAGGAACTCGCGGTCATGAACGAGAGCCAGCAATCGGCGGTCCATGAGTTGGAAGAGGCGTGTGAGCGGATACAGATGCCGCTGCAGCGTATCGAGCATGGGCTTCAGCCCTTTGTGAGCTTTCTCATCATGCCGCTCTTTGCTTTGGCAAATGCCGGGGTCCTGCTCAAACCAGGCACAGTCGCGGGACTTGGGCAGCCGATTAGCTTTGGAGTTCTCGCCGGCCTGATTCTCGGAAAGCCCATCGGCGTGGTCTTGGCATCTTGGATTGCCGTCAAAGCAGGCGCCGCATCGCTGCCCGATCGGGTCATTTGGCTTCAGATGGCAGGGGTTGGCATCCTCGCGGGTATCGGATTCACGATGTCCCTGTTTATTGCCGATCTGGCATTTGCCAATCCCGCACACATCGAGACGGCGAAGGTCGCCATTTTCATCGCGTCCTTGTTTTCTGGCGCCTTGGGATACTGGATCTTAAGATCCTGCGTAAGCGAGAAGCCCATTCGCTCCAAACCTGCCTAATCCGTCTCCGCTCGCGTCAAGAGTCCCTTCATTTCGTCCAAGCTGCGATCCGAACCGAAGACCTGGCGAAAGGCAGCATCCAGCAAATCGAAGATCTCTAGCAAGGCCTCCAAACGATGCCGTAGCGTTTCGGCTTGCCCAGTCGAACTCCCCGCCGGTATCCGTTGGAGGCACTCGCGGATGGCATCGGTCGTGGGGTCGATCTCCCGGCGCTTTCGTTCTCGGACCACGCGAATGAACATCTGATAGGGGTCGGTTTCGCTTATGTAAGTGTCCTTGCGGTCGCCAGGCCGTCGAAACCGCCGAACGATTCCCCAGTCCATCAACTCGCGAAGATTCATCGATGCATTGCCTCGACTGATCTGCAGGCGATCCATGATCTCGTTCACTTCAAGAGGGATGCCGGTCACGAAGAGGAGCGCATGTATTTGGGCCATGGTTCGGTTGATTCCCCAACTGGAACTCATGCGCCCCCATTCCAAGATGAATTGGTCTTGCGCTTGGATGATTGTCTCGTCAATCGGATTTGTACTGCTGTTCACGTTTTTTGCGGAATCAGTTTATCCAAACCTCAATGTTCTGACGAATCTGCCGATTCTACTGTAGGAATGGCGCAACAATGAGGCATTTTGCGACCTCGGACTTCATAGGCACGAGAGCGCGCTTCCAACGGTTCTCGGATTCGAAACTCTTCCACGGTTGGATCGAGAGTTTTAACCTTGAATCAGTTGTAGTTAAGGCACCTACCGATGTTTTGATTAGCAAGGCAGATCGGTTTATTTTCCATGTCAACTGCACGGGGGCGGCCGGCCGCTTCTTAGCAGATTTCCTGGGAGTGGACGGATTTGAGATGATGCGTTCCTTCAGCGTGCCGATGGATAAAGGCTCCCCTGCGGTCAGCATCATCGACGTACCGGAAGCGAGATTCCTGTTCAAATTGGTAAGCCAAGTTGAATTCGAAGAGCCGGTGGAGCATTTCCGGCGGATGGTCGACGGCTGGGTTGTGAAAATTGAAGATGAAGCCGAGCGAACCTATACGGCGTATTTATCCGACGTCTCAGAC
>JADZBW010000097.1 GCA_020851885.1 Fimbriimonadaceae bacterium
CAGGGCATCCAAGGTCTTGTCGACGCCGAGGGACTCATACTTTTGGCGCTCATATCGTCCGGCGCCAAGTCCAAATCGTCGCAAGAGGTGGGAGATCTTTTCCCGTTCCGTCATGGCTCCATCCTATCATCAATTTGAAGGTGCGGTTGAGAATTTAGGCTAATGCTGACAATTGGCTCTGGCGAGCGCTTCCAGCATCCTTGATGTTTCGGTGATCGACACGCACCCATCGGTGATGCTTTGGCCATAGACCATGTCCTTTCCAGGCTGGAAGTCCTGGCGACCCTCTTCGATGAAACTCTCGATCATCACGCCAAATAGGGACGGTGAGCCTGAGCTGAGTTGATTGCAGATGCTTGCCAAAACGGCGGGCTGTTGGCGATAGTCCTTCTTGCTGTTGCCGTGGCTGCAATCGACCATGACCTTGGCGGGCAGCTTGTTGTTGGCAAGTCGCTCGGCGGCCTTGTGGACGTGCTCCGCTTCGAAATTGGGTCCTGTCCGTGAACCGCCGCGGAGGATGATGTGGCAATCCTCGTTGCCGTTCGTCTCCAAAATGGCGGCGATCGCCTGCTTGGTGACGCCGGGGAACCAATGACGATTCCGCGCGGCCACGACGGCGTCCACCGCGGCCTGAACGTTGCCCTCCGTGTTGTTCTTGAAGCCGACGGGCATGGAGAGGCCGCTCGCCAATTCGCGATGGACCTGGCTTTCGGTGGTTCGCGCCCCAATCGCCACCCAAGACGTGACGTCCGAAATGTGTTGGGGAATCTGGGTGTCCAGATACTCCGATCCCGTGGGGAGGCCGAGATTGTTGATATCGACGAGCACCCGCCGGGCGAGTCTAAGGCCTTTGTTGATGTGGAAGCTCTCGTTGAGATCCGGATCATTGATCAGCCCTTTCCAACCCACGCTGGTGCGGGGCTTTTCGAAGTAGGCGCGCATGATCACCAGGAGGTCGTCGCTGAATCGATCTGCAAGTTGCTTGAGTCGCCCTGCGTAGTCCAAGGTGGCGACCGGATCGTGGATCGAACATGGGCCGACAATGACGACGAGACGGTGCTCCTTTCCATGGATGATGTCGGACACGTGCCGGCGCGTCGCGGTCACCAATTCGGAGATCTCGTCGGTCGTGGGGATCTCTTCCTGGAGGATTGCGGGCGGGATCAGCGGCCGGATCTGGCGGATACGGAGGTCGTCGGTGGGTTGGTGCATTGGAGGCTTTTTGGAACCTAAATAGGATACCAATGCCAGCCTCTTGGCCCTGGGACACTGCGGCAACTGGAGATTCAGAGCCCATCGAGCTGCTGCTTGATTCGGGCAACTGGTTGAACAGATAGGATGGATCAGCGCAACAACCGAGTTGTCTGAATGCGCATGGCAACGCCTGCGGATGCCAACTACCAATCGTCGAAGGCAACGTGGCCCTACCGCCAAAACAGACAAAGCCGGGACCGAGAATTGGAGTCTCGGTCCCGGCTTGAGTGTGGGTTATGCGATCTACTTGTCTCGGACGACGACCTTGACCCGCTCGTTCAATGCCGCCTGAGCGGCCGCCAATCGAGCGATCGGCACTCGGTAAGGCGAGCAGGATACATAATTCAGGCCGATCTTGTGGCAGAACTCGATCGAACGCGGCTCGCCACCGTGTTCGCCGCAGATGCCGAGCTTGAGCCATGGCTTGACCGCCTTACCCTTGGTCACCGCCATCTCCATGAGCACGCCGACCCCCGACTGGTCGATGCTTTCGAATGGATCGCCGGGGAGGATTTTCTGGCTGACGTAGGGCTTCAAGAACCGGTCGCTGTCGTCGCGGCTGAAACCGTAGGTCATTTGCGTGAGGTCGTTGGTGCCGAAGCTGAAGAACTCGGCTTCGACGGCGATCTCGTCGGCGGTGATCGCACCACGGGGGACTTCGATCATGGTGCCGAAGACGTAGGGAATTTCGACGCCCTGTTCCTTCACAACCTCTCTGGCCGTGGCTTCGAGCTTCTCGCGGACGAACTTGAGTTCATTCACATGTCCGACGAGCGGGATCATGATCTCAGGAACGGCCTTGCCACCCTTCCTGATCACCTCGGCGGCCCCTTCAAGGATGGCTCGAGTCTGCATCTGAACGATCTGCGGGAAGACGATACTGAGTCGGCAACCGCGAAGGCCCATCATCGGGTTGATCTCGTGCATCGACTCAACCGCTTCGAGCAGCGCTTCCTTTTCAGGGTCCGATTTGCCTTGGGACTTGAGGACGGCCACTTCGCCGATCAAAACTTCCAGGCTCGGAAGGAACTCATGCAGCGGAGGGTCGATGAGGCGGACGGTCATGGGTCGACCTTCGAGAGCCTCGTAGATTCCAACGAAATCGGCTCGTTGGAAGACGAGCAGTTCGTCGAGTGCCGACTGTCTCTCGGCATCGTCGTCGGCGAGGATCATTCGCTGAACGACGGGACGTCGCTCACCCTCGAAGAACATATGCTCGGTTCGGCAAAGGCCGATACCCTCCGCGCCAAAGCGGATGGCGAGCGCGGTGTCGGCGGGGGTGTCGGCGTTGGTGCGCACCCCCAGCTTGCGGTACTCATCAGCCCAGCCCATAAAGACGTTGAAGTCACCCGTGAGTTTGGGTTCCTCCACGGGAACGGCGCCGTCGATCACTTCGCCAAGGCCGCCGTTCAGGGAAATGACGTCCCCTTCTTTGATCGTGCGGCCAGCAACGGTGAACTCTTTGCGAGCGGAGCTGACGGAGATGTCGGAACATCCGGCCACGGTCGGAATACCGAAGCCGCGGGCAACCAACGCGGCGTGGCTGGTCATGCCACCCTTTTCGGTGAGAACGCCTTGGGCGGCGAGCATGCCTTTAAGATCGTCGGGGCTGGTTTCCGCGCGGACGAGGATGACCTTCTGATCCTTTCCGCCTTTGCCGAGCTCGGCCGCCGTTTCGGCGTCGAAGATGGCAATACCGGTCGCGGCTCCCGGGCCGGCGGGAAGGCCCTTGGCGAGGACGTTGTACTTGGTGCCGGGAGAAATGACGGGAAGGAGGCAGTGGTTCAGCAATTCCGGGTCGATCCGAAGGACGGCTTCCTCCTTATTGATCAGGCCCTCGGCAACCATGTCGACGGCAATCTTGATGGCAGCGGGTCCGGTGCGTTTACCAGTTCGGCACTGGAGGATGAACAACTTGCCGTGTTCGATCGTGAACTCGATGTCCTGCATGTCACGGTAATGTCGCTCGAGCTTGTCGCAGACGGCTTTGAATTGGCGGTAGATTTCGGGGTTCTGCCGCTCGAGCTCATCGATATGGACGGGCGTTCGCACTCCGGCGACGACGTCCTCGCCCTGGGCATTCATGAGGTACTCGCCAAAGACGTGATTCTCGCCGGTGGCGGCATTTCGAGTGAAGGCGACGCCCGTGCCGCAGTCATCGCCACGGTTGCCGAAGACCATCGCCTGGACGTTAACGGCGGTTCCGATGTCGTCGGAAATCTTCTCCCGACGTCGGTAGATGATCGCGCGCTCGTTGTTCCAGCTTCGGAAGACGGCCTCGATCGCGGCCTGGAGCTGAACCTGGGGATCCTGGGGGAAGGGGGTGCCAGTGACCTTGAGGACATGTGCCTCAAAGCGCTTGCACAGCTCCTTCATGCCCCCCGCATCGATTTCAAGGTCGCCAGAAACGCCAAGCTCCGTCTTCAGGGCCGCGAAGATGACTTCGAAATCATGCTTGCCCATGCCCGGATGTGTATCGGAGTAGGCAACATCCGACAACATCATGATCAGGCGGCGGTAGCTATCGTAGACGAAGCGGGCATCCTGGACTTTGACCAGGGCGTCGACGGTTTCATCGTTCAAGCCCAGGTTCAAAACGGTGTCCATCATTCCGGGCATCGAGAATTTGGCGCCGGATCGGACGGAGACAAGGAGGGGGTTGTCGGGGTCGCCAAAGGTCTTGCCAAGCGACTTTTCAAGATCGGCGAGGGCAGATCGAGTTTCGTCCATCAAGCCGGCGGGCAGTTGGTTGCCGACCTTGTGGTACTCGTTGCAGACTTCGGTGGTGATCGTAAACCCGGGCGGGACGGGAAGGCCGATATTGGTCATTTCGGCGAGGTTGGCTCCCTTGCCGCCGAGGAGGTCTCGCATGGTAGCGTTGCCCTCCCTGAAGAGGTAGACGCGCTTGTTGCTCATATAGGTCTGGTTACTCCTGACAGGATCGGATGCGCGCACGGCAACGCTGGCGGGCGTGTCCTTGGAATTGCGTCAGAGTTTACCTGCCCGGGAAATACGACAGGAAATGGAGCCTTGGCATCCGCTTCTGGACGCCTCAAAGATCCAATCGCGTGGAGCGTCCGTTGGGTTGCTTCCGAGGCTTAGGCGGCCTCTTTCATCGGCGCCCAAGCGAGGGTGTGGCGCTTGATCGCTTCCAACACCTCGTCGAAATCTTCGGCAGGAATGCCAACCTCACGAATGATCGCTTCCGAGACTTCGACTTGTACCTCCCAGGTGTGGACACCAAATCCCTGTTGCTCTGCGATCGCATTGGCGTAGTCGACGCAGGCATAGGCATGGGGTTCCTCGGGATGGCGGGCGCCAATCTCGGCAAACCATAGTACGTCCTGGAAGGCGACAGGTAGGTTCCAAGCCGTGACGGCGGCTTGGCCAAGGGTCTCGAGGCGGGCATGATAATGCTTCACGAAAACATGCGCGATAGAGATGCCTTCCGCCTGGGCTTTGGCGGAGAGTACGAAGTAGACGGTGGGCTCGACCGCCGCAAGCAGGCCGAGACTAAGGTCGTGGAGCAC
>JADZBW010000098.1 GCA_020851885.1 Fimbriimonadaceae bacterium
CGATGGCCTGGCTTGCCAAAGGAAACTTGGCCTTCGAATTGAGTTGCTGGCCCGTCTTGACCCTTCGGACTCAGGTCGTAAGCCGTCGTTTCCAGAATCTCTCGGTTGGGTCCGAGACGCCCAACGAGCGCCTGAACCGCGACGTCATCGGGGGTCAATGAGCCGAGGACGACTTTAGCGGTGATCTTTACCGTTTCACCCACGTTAATTCGTGAATCCGTCGAGTCCGCCGACTCCAAGACGCGTACTTCGCCCCATGCCGCCCTGACTCTTTGACGCCAATCCAAAGCGGCTTTGGCTCTCTGCAAGCCATCCGATCTCATTCCTTGGAACGACATTGAAGCCGGCATGTAGAACTTCTCGGCGTACTCTTGGACCATCCGTCCCGTCGAGAATTGCGGAGCAAGGTTGCGAATGGAACTCTTCATCATCTGAATCCATCCCGTTGGTAGTCCGCCATCGGGTCGATGGTAGAACTTGGGTGCAATTTCAGACTCGATGAGCCCATAGAGCGAACGACTGTCAAGCCAGTCCTGGTGGCCTTGGTCGCCGTATTCGACCCGGTCGCCGATCGCGAATCCCGTTGTCGGATCGTAACCCTCGTCCCACCAGCCGTCCAAAATGGAGCAGTTCAATCCGCCATTCGGAACGACCTTCATGCCGCTCGTTCCGCTGGCTTCCATTGGGCGCCGGGGGTTGTTCAGCCAAACATCGACGCCTTGGACGAGGGTTCGCGCGACCTGCATGTCGTAGTCTTCGATAAACACCATGCGCTGCCTGCCGCCTTCGTTATTGATGAAGTGAACGAGGTCTTGGATCAGCTTCTTGCCGCCGTCATCACGAGGATGCGACTTGCCGGCAATCACAATCTGAATCGGTCGCTCTCCGTGATGGAGCAATTCCAGCAACTTCTGGCGATCGCTCAGCATGAGCGTCGCTCGCTTGTAGGTAGCGAATCGGCGGGCAAATCCGATCGTCAGGATTCTCGGATCGAAAATGCCTCCCACGACGTTGAAATCAGGCTGCGAAGCATTTCGTCTCGTAAGGTCCCGCTGGAGTCGCTTGCGAATGAATCGCACCAAATCTCCGCGTTGATTTTCTCTAACTCCCCACAACTCATGGTCGGGAATCGACATGACGCCTTCCCACACGTCCCCCGAACCGGGATCGATGCGCCATTCTGGTCCCAGATACTCATCGTAGAGTTCCGCCGACCTTCTTGAAGTCCAGGTTAGTGTGTGCACGCCATTTGTGACCGAATCGATCGGCACCTCATCTTCTGGATAATCGGGCCATCGCTGCTGGAACATCGACCGTGTGACCTTTGAATGAAGCTTCGAAACGCCGTTCACATGGTTCGCATTTTCCATCGCGAGAACCGCCATATTGAAGGCTTCGCCCTGGTTTTCTGGCTCGATCCGACCCAGCTTTACGAAATCCTCAAAGGCCAGGCCCGTCAGCCCGACCAACTTGCCCATGTATTTCTCGAGAAGATCTTTCGGGAAGAGATCGAATCCCGCGGGAACGGGTGTGTGGGTCGTGAAAACGTTGCCATTGACGATCACCTGCCGGGCGGTGCGAAAATCGCAACCTTGGTCCTTCATGAACTGCCTGATTCGCTCGATCGACAGAAATGCCGCGTGGCCCTCGTTCATATGGCAGACCGTCGGCTCGATGCCCACCGCCTTGAGGGCACGCATTCCGCCGATGCCAAGAATCATCTCCTGGCGAATGCGCATCTCCTCATCGCCGCCATAAAGGGTGTCGGTAATCGATTGGTCGCTTGGCGCATTTTCAAGGACATTGCTGTCCAGCAGATACAACTCGATCCGGCCGACCTGAGCTCGCCATATCTGGCAAGTGACAATCCGGTCTGGAAATTCAACTTCCACCCGTATTGGCTCCCCATTGCCGTTCCGCATGATCACCAGCGGCATTTCGTAGAAGTCGTACTGAGGATAATATTCCTGCTGCCACCCATCGGGACTCAAACGCTGCCGAAAATAGCCGCGCGAGTATAGAAGCCCAACGCCGACCAGCGGCAATCCAAGGTCCGAAGCGGCTTTCAGATGGTCTCCAGCAAGGATGCCAAGCCCTCCGGAATAGATTGGAAGTCCTTCGGTGATCCCAAATTCAGCACAGAAATAGGCGATTCGGGTGTTGTCCTTCTCCGTGGTGAACTTCGCGGAAAACCA
Organism: Fimbriimonadaceae bacterium; assembly: GCA_020851885.1. Taxonomy (GTDB): domain Bacteria; phylum Armatimonadota; class Fimbriimonadia; order Fimbriimonadales; family Fimbriimonadaceae; genus 55-13. The sequence continues at coordinate 2,196 of JADZBW010000098.1, forward strand.
AGTCGCCCCGCCCAAATAATCATCGAGATCTTGCTCACAGGCTTTCAATCGAGCAAGAAACGACGGGTCGACTGAAATTCGGTCTAACTTCTCCCGACCCAGGGCATGGATGAAGGCGATGGGATTATGGTTGTTCTGATCCCAAATATCCTTGTCGATACTCCGAAAAAGATCTCTGGTTTCGTGGTGCCATGTCCATCTGAAGTTCATGGCGAGTCTATGTAGTGCTTGAATCGGAGCGGGCAGGGCGGCCACAACCTCGAATGAATGCGTAACTTTAGGGTTCCTCATCGCTTTTCCTTGGGAATCATCGGCATACCTGTACAAATTACCTAGCTTGAAAATGATTCGCGCGGCGAACGTGCGATAGGCTAGAATCGTTGGGACCCATGCTTGAAATCACTGGCACCAACGTGTTTTACGGCGCAATCCAAGCGCTAGAGAATGTGACGATCCACGTCGAGCAGGGAGAAATCGTCTCCATCATCGGCAGCAACGGCGCGGGAAAGAGCACCCTTCTTCGCACAATCAGCGGACTCCAGCGACCCAGAACCGGTGAAATCAAGTTCCTTGGAAAGGACATTCACGAGACTTCGCCTGACCAGATTGTGCGCATGGGAATCAGCCACTCTCCAGAGGGTCGCCGCATTTTCACGAATATGTCCGTCTTGGAGAACCTCCAGCTGGGTGCCTTCACTCGCAAGGATGGGCAGATAGGCGCGGACATGGAATCGGTCATGAACCGATTCCCCCGATTGCGCGAGCGCCTCAAGCAAAGCGCGGGCACGTTAAGCGGTGGCGAGCAGCAAATGCTGGCGATTGGCCGCGCGCTCATGTCACGCCCCAAGCTGCTTTTGCTCGACGAACCTTCTTTGGGCCTGGCTCCCAACCTCGTCGCTGAAATCTTTCGAATCGTCCTGGACCTCAACAAAGATGGAACGACGATTCTCTTGGTGGAACAAAATGCGAATCGCGCCTTGGAGATCGCCAACCGTGCCTATGTGCTGGAAACGGGTGCCATCGTCCTAAGCGACACCGGCCATAACCTGCTGACGAACCCGAAAGTTAAAGAGGCCTACCTCGGCGGCTAGTCGGCGATGAGCACATTGCGCTTTGCGACCCTCGAAGAAGCCCATATCCCAGCGATTCTGGATATCGAGAAGTTGGTCAACACTGCGCCATGGTCGGAGCGGAGCTTTCGTAATGAACTTGATCATCCGCACGGGATCTTCTTGGTGGCGCTCCTGGACGGCAACATCGTCGGCTACGGTGGATTCTGGATGGTGATCGATGAAGCTCACATCACGACGGTCGCGGTCAGCAAGTCCCATCAGCGCGAGGGACTCGGTACCAAGCTTGTGATCGATCTCTTGCGTCGTGCCAAGGAACGAGGCATGACATGTTCGACACTGGAAGTTCGTGCAGGTAACGAATCAGCGATCAAGCTTTATGAGAAGATGGGCTATATCGTTGCCGCCCGTCGCAAGGCCTACTATCCCGATAACAAAGAGGACGCTCTGGTGATGTGGCTGCACCATCTCCAGGATTGGGAGGCTCCAAAAGCTTGAAGCTTCACTTCGAACTTCCCGTTTTGGCCATTGAATCAAGTTGCGATGAGACGAGCGCGGCGGTCCTTCTGCAAGGAAAGATCCTCTCGAATGTTGTGGCGAGCCAGGTGGCGATGCACCAAAAGTGGGGAGGCGTGGTCCCCGAGGCCGCGGCCCGCGCCCACGTGGAATCTATATTGCCCGTCATCAGCGAAGCGCTTGAGAAAGCGATGCTTGGAATTGGCGACGTAGGTGCAGTGGCAGTTACGAATCGGCCGGGGCTTGTCGGCGCCCTGAGCGTTGGAGTCACCGCCGCAAAAGCCATTGCCTTCGCCCGTGGTATTCCCCTGATCGGCATTCATCACTTGGAAGGCCACCTCCTGAGCCCCTTGAGCCTTCAAGCTGATCTTCCCTTCCCTCACACATGCCTGATCGTCTCTGGCGGTCATACCGAGCTGGTCGAGGTCCAGAAGTACGGGAATTACCGAATCGTTGGGCAAACGAGAGACGATGCGGCGGGGGAGGCCTTCGACAAAGGGGCACGGGTGATGGGTCTGGGTTACCCAGGAGGTTATGCCATTCAAATAGCCGCGGAAACTGGGGATCCTCGACGATACCACCTACCAAAGGGGCTTGCCGGCGATACGATCGACTTTTCTTTCAGCGGCTTAAAGACCGCGGTCTTGAGGCTCGTCCAGACGGAGGGTCAAGACCTTAGCGTTCCTGATGCGGCCGCCTCCCTCCAGGAGACGATCGTCTCGGTGCTTGCTGAACGCGCTATCCGTTCTTGTCATCAACTGAGTTCAACAGCCCTCACCCTCGTCGGCGGCGTGGCTGCCAACTTGGCCCTACGCAACCGCCTTGAGGAAGAGTGCAACCGTGAAGGCATCCAGTTTCTCACCCCTCCGATCGAGCTTTGCACCGATAATGCCGCCATGATTGGACTCGCGGCGAGCATCCGGTTGGCAAGAGGGGAATCCGATGATTTCGACCTGGATTGTTTTGCCAATGCCGAGCTGGTTTAAGCTCTTGGGTGCGCTTTCCGGTATCGCTTGCGGACCTCTTCGAGATCCAACTGCGTGTAAACCTGAGTTGTCGCAATCGATTCATGTCCGAGAAGCTCCTGAACGGCGCGTAAGTCTGCTCCTCCCTTCAAGAGGTGGACCGCATAGGTATGCCTTAGGACGTGGGGACTGACCCCTTCCTCGATTCCTGCTTCATGGGCGAACCTCTCCAGCTTCTTATAGGCGGTTTGCCGAATCAACGGCTTGCCACGGTCGCTTAGAAGGATCAAAGATGTCGCAGACTTGACCAAGTGAGGCCGTGCATCCGCCAAGTACCGTCGAATCCAGTTCAAAGTTCCGTCCGGAAGAGGAATCCAACGCGTCTTCCCACGCTTTCCAGTCACACGGAGCGCGCCAACGCCTAGGTCGAGATCTTCCCTATTCAGCCCCACCGCCTCCGAAACTCGAAGGCCAGCTCCATAGATCAACTCCATCAATGTCCGGTCACGAATCCCCACCGCAGTCGATAGATCTGGGGCCTCCAGCATCTTTTCGAGTCGCGGCAAATCAAGGGCCTTGGGAAGGGCCCGTTTGCGCTTGAATCCACCCGTCGCCGGCAGGTCAGCCTCGGGTCCCACGCCGTTCCTTTTCAGGAACTTCAACAAAGACCTCAACGCCGACAGCCGCCGTTGGGCGGTC
>JADZBW010000099.1 GCA_020851885.1 Fimbriimonadaceae bacterium
GAATGGACGGGATCAGGAACAAGAAGATCATGACGATCCCGTGGGCGCTGAAGATCTTGTTGTAAGTCTCCGTTTCCAGCAAGACGCCGGTCGGAGAGGTCAGTTCAATTCGGATGAGCGAGGCGAAGATGCCGCCGACCATGAAGAACACGGCGGTCGAGATGAGGTACAGAATAGCGATCCGCTTATGATCGCCGGTCAGTAGCCAGGATTTCAGCGTCTTGCCGTTGGTCAGGTAGTTCAGCGGCACTTCTTCTTCGTGCAGCGAATCATTGGTTATGGTCGTTGCGCTCATTATGGATTCGTCCCTTTATGCTCGGTGGACAAGGCCCCTGCATTCAAATTGCCTCGTCGAGGACCCGGCTGCTGTCGATTGTCGTACTTGACGGCGCCCACGGCAAGATTCGGAGCGCCTTCGTAATTGCTTCCTGAATTTGGATCTCCCTTCTGCGCTTCGAGGGATGGATTTCCAAGCTTCGGTTGAGCGCTCGTTCCCAGCGATTTGATATAGGCGATCAGGTTGAGGATCTCCTCCTCGCTCAACTCGTTGTAGGCAGACATCGTGTTTTGGTATCCCGCATTGATCTTCTCGTAGGGATCGATCATCGCTTTGCGGATGTACTCCTCATTGGCGATGACGCTGCTGCCATCGGTGAACTTGCGCGTCTTGCCCATCAGTTGGTAAAGGGAGGGTGCACGCTCGGTGTCCTTGTCGGTGTGGCAATTGCCGCATGCCAGTCGGTCGAATGCCGCCGCGCCCCGCTGCTCCATCGTCATCGGCTTGACGTCGTTTCCGCCGTTCGTTAGCCACTTCGCATAGTCTTGCGGCTCCATCGCATAGACGTAGCCGCCCATTTCCGAGTGCTGTCCTCCGCAATACATGTTGCAGAAGAGGTGGTAAACGCCTGCCTTGGTGGCCGTAAAGTGCATGGTGGTGTATCGACCCGGCACGGCCATGTACTGGACTCGAAATTCGGGAATGTACACGGCGTGGATGACGTCTTGCGAGATCATCGTCAGGCGTACCGGCTTGCCAACGGGGATATGAAGCGAGTTATTTTCCCGAACGCCACTGGGAGCATGCTGGAAGTGCCACATCCATTGCTTGCCAACCGCGTAGATATCCATCGCGTTTGCCGGTGGCGTTCGCATCCGGATGAAGAGTCTTGCGGAAAAGAAGAAGGCGGTGAGTCCCAGCAGAGTAGGAATGATTGTCCAAGCCAATTCGAGCGGCAGATGCTCATAGATGGGCCGAGAACGATCCACTTTCGTCCCTTCGCGATATCGAATGGCAAAGAAGATCACCAGACCCGCGACGAGCAACGTGAACAGGACCGTCAGGATTGTCAGCGTGTAGAAGATAATGTCGTGTTCAGTCGAGAAGTTCGAAGCTCCTTCGGGCGACATTGGAAAGTTGAACAACCTAAGCATATGAATGTAATCCGCGACACATCAAACGTGGGTCGGAGTTCCCCCCGAACGGGGACCCGAACCCGGTAAGATCGGTTCGCGACGGTTCTTCACCGCCATGATTCCGATCCAAACAAAGAGCCCAATCGCGAAAATGCCCGCGATAAGGCGAATTACGTTCTCGATGACAAGGCTTTTCGCGCCCGTCACCGGATCGATCATAATACACCCAAGCAAAGTGACTTCAGCCTTTTTCCCAATCTTGGAAGATTCGGCCAGAGCCAATTTCTCTTGAAGCACCGGCTTGGGGTACTCCGCATCTACGATATACCCCGAGATCATCCCGGTCGGCGTCAGAATCATCAGGCCCGCCGGGTGATTGATTCGTCCGTCTTTCTCATCATAGGCGAATCCGAATCCCAACGCGTCGGTGACGCGTCGAATATTCGATAGAGACTCCCGCTCCGACTCCATCTTCTGGGCGCCGGTGAGGCTCGTTCCGCGGTCGATGTTTGGAGCGCCGACCAGGAAATGGAATCCGTCTTGGGTTGATTCGTCCGTGAAGACTTTGAGTAGGCTCGTCTTCTTGTTGCGAGCCAACTCTGGCGTCTCTTGAGGGTGGATGCTGAGGAAAACGACGTCGTAATCCTTGCCAACTTTCAGCTCAGAGAGCTTGGCGACCGTCTTCAGGAGATTGTCCGTCTCTTTTCCACAGATTCCCTGGCATTGATAGAACATTGGCAACACGACCAAGGGTCGCTTGCCAAAGAGTTCGCCGAACTTGATCCTCTTTCCCGACGAATCGAAGAAGGGAACTTCCAGGGGAACCTGCTTGCCCAAATTCTGCTCGATCTTCATTTGCGACAGCGCCTGATTGAAGGTCTGCTGGGCATTCGCGAACACCAATCCCAAAAGGAGCGTGAGCAGCGTGAAGACGAATCGAATTTTCATGGCTATCTTTGGGCAGTCGTGGTGCGCCCGGCTCTTTCTGCGGTCAGCTTGATTGCCTGCTCGATCGGAATCCGCTGCGCACCCTTCACCAGTGTAGAATCGCCTGAAGTCGTGAGAAGTTCCGTTTCGGCCTTGCGCATATCGCGAATATCCGTTTTTGCGGTGATATTCGTTTGCAGCCGAGGATTGTTCGCGGAAGGCAACTTGCTTGAAACGAGGTTGTTCACGTTGGGCGGGGCTTCCGCGTAACCGAGTTTCCAATACACGAAGTACGTCCCAAACCAGGCAACGAATGCGAACACGAAGAACCCAACCGTGTACTTGAAGACTCTCTTCGCGTCGACATCCTTCTTCTCGTAACCGAGTTCGACCAGGGGATCGGTGTTGTCGTCAGTGTGCATGAGCGCTGGCCTCCAATAATCGAGGATCGTAAGTCGGCATCAGGGACGACTTGCCCACCGTGGAACAGAAGGCAAACGTCCAAAGCCCACCAATACCAAGCAATGCGATGAAGTCCCACGGACTTGGCATCGGCGTTCCGCGCATGGCCGGAGTGATGACGTAATACATGTCAAGAAGTCGCATCACGAGGATCCAACCACAAAGCTTGGCGAGAAGCGGAGCCTGCGCTTTGATCCGTGGCGAGAGCAGGCAGAAGAACGGGAAGAAGAACTGGCCGAGCATGATGGCCATGCCAATGGCGTTCCATCCACCTTTCGATCGATTCACGTAGTATGTGATGAACTCTGGCAAGTTGCCCGACCAGATGATCAGATACTGGCTCAGCGCGGTGTATCCCCAGAGCATCGTGAACGTGAGCAAGAGATTTCCCATGTCCCGAGTCCAATCGGAAGTGACGATCCCGGCGTAAGGCGCCTTACCCTTGTTGAGGGTGGCGATGATCGTGACGAACGCATAGGCCATCAGGGCCATTCCCACGACCCACCACACGCCGTACATCGTCGATGACCAGTGAGGTTCGAGACTCATGACCCAGTCGGTGAAGGAGAAGGTGATGCTTAGTACGAACAGCACGATTCCAGGAGCTGCCCAATTCGCGCGCTTATCCCGCTCCTTGGTGTCCATGCTCTTGTCCTGGCGAAGGGTCGATGCGCTAAGCAAGCCACTCAAGAAGAACCAGAGGAGGAAGTAGGCGGCGGCTCGAATCGTAAACCCACCTGCATTCAAATACCAGGACTTGGCCTGCAGGACGTGATCTGCCGCGACAACATTCGGATCGGCCCACTGATAGAGGATCCCTTGGCCCGTTAGGACGGTGTAAAGAATCGGCGTGAAGAGCAACGCCAGGAGGGCGAGGCTTCGCTTGCTTGCCGCCGCCTCCATCAGCCTTAGGACCGGAAGGCCCCACTTGCCATTCACCGTATGCATCAGCAGGAGCAATCCCAAACTTCCCAGCGAAAGCGATGCCCAGACTACGAAAGCGAAGATATAGGCATGCCAAGCTTCTTTGGTGCCGCTGAACATGCCAGCGACCACGACGCCAGTACCGACCAGGCCGGTAAGGGCCGCAGCGGGACCGAATCGATGCAGGCTAAGGTTGGGTTGTTCTTCGTGCATTTCACTCATTAGTGGCCAGCCTCCGCCGCGGGAGCGGGATACTTGGCATCGGCTTCCGCCTTGTCTGCCGAGGTGGCGGCTTGACTCAATTGCAGGGCTCGAATGTACGCGACGATCGCCCAGCGATCTCTTGGCTCCACACGCGCGGCATAGCTGTACATGGAGCCGTAACCGTTGGTGATGACATCGTAGAAGTGGCCCACCGCCATCTTTCGAAGTCGTTCCGTATGGTAGTTACCCACGGGCCGACGGAGGGCGAATCCTCGCTTGGCGATCATCCCATTCCCATCGCCCAACTGGCCATGGCAAGGCGTGCAGTAGATGGTAAACCGCTCCTTTCCACGCCGAATCAGCTCTTCGTCCACCGGTAGAGGGAACTC
>JADZBW010000100.1 GCA_020851885.1 Fimbriimonadaceae bacterium
AAATCAAAGCGATGATCCAAGGCCTAAGCCCCAGGATCGACTTTGAAGCGGAGATCGACTGGCGCGAGATCGGAAGTCTGGCAAATGGCATTCCAGGTTTGTACTTGGAGTTCGCCGATGATTCGGCTTCGCTTCCCGATAAGCACCGGTTTGAAACCCCGTTTGGATCCGTCGAGCGACTGCCTGAGGAACGGCAAGATGTGCCCACGCTTCGATATGCGCATATTGCGGGCGGGCGAATGACGATCCTACAGGACTCCAAATACGGCCATGAAGTTATTTCTGGGGCCGTGAGACCGCGAGTTGTTCGCTCCAGTTTCGACCCCGACCACGCCCCCGAGGTGGCGAAATCGAAGATGCGGTACTCCATCGTCTTCCATGAGGCCCCGCCTACTCCGGCCGAACTCACCCGACTTGGCGCTGATTGGAACCATCCGCTGATCGTGATGAGCGCGACGCTTCAGGATGGCGATATGCCCGTGTCAAAGACGTTCGCCGAAGTGAAGACGGCCAGCGTGGTCCTCAGCACCATCAAACCTGCCGAAGATGGCAACGGGCTGATCCTGCGCTTGGTCGAGTACAACGGCGCCGAGGCGGAAGCGGAAGTAGCCCTCGCGCCAGAAATGGTGGCGGGCTTCACCCATGCCGAGGTGTGCGACCTTATGGAACGTCCGACGGGCGAGGCCGCGAAGCTCGTTGGGACCGTCCTGCGGACGAAAGTGAAGGCTAACTCGTTGGTGACGGTCCGGTTGTCATAAACCAAGTATTGACCGCTATCCAGCCGCCTGCTTAACCCGTTCGACGGCCCCGGCAAGCTCCGCCGACGCCGTTTCATACATCTGCTGAGCCTGGTCCAGCTTGGTCTTAAGGTCCCGATAGTCAGCGTCCACTTCGGCAAGCTTCCGACTGGCGTCCTCATACTTCATTTGGGCAACCCGGCCTGCCGCGATCGCCTTCTGCACCGCATCCCGGGACTGCTGCTGCAAATCCTGGAAGTTCATCGCCGCCTGAACTTTCTCAAGCTGATTCTGAGCTGCGTCGAGCTTGGCTTGATCGATCGGATTCCTGATCTCGATCTTGGATAGCTCTTCCTTGAGGTGCTCAGCCTGCTTCTTGGCCGCTTCGAGGGCTGTCCGACTGGAGGTGGCCGTGATTTTGGCCGCTTGTGAAGAAACCGAGTTCCAAGCGGTGGAAAGCGCTTCTCTTGCCGAGGTGTAGGCCACGGCGGTGTTTAACTTGACATCCGTCTCATCACGGTCATTACAGCCGACGAGAGTCATCGCAAGCAGGGCGAAGAGCCAGATTCGCTTCATGTACAAACATGATACGGCAGAGCCTGGATTCGGTTGCGGCGAAAGTCCGCCCGACTATTGCGCCGAATCATTCCAGCGAATCTGGTCTTCCAAACTGTGCTCCGATTCAACTCGGCCGGCAAGAATGCACCTTCGAACACGCCCACTCACGCGGACATGGGCACCTGGCAGGACGACGGAGTCCTCGATCAAATCGCAGCTGACATGGGAACCGTCACCAATAACCACGGAGTGGCCAAGACCAGCGACCACGTGCGCGCTCTCGGCGACCTTCTGCCCCTTGCCGACGAGGTGGGAGCTTGTCTCCAGGAAGGAGTCCAGGGTGCCGGTATCGAACCAATCGCCCTCGTAGATTCCCGCGAGCACGGTCTCTCCACGGTCGATCAGCATTTGGATGGCATCGGTGATCTCATATTCGCCCCGCGCGCTTGGTTTCAAATCGGGCAAGACCGCCCAGATCTGAGGTCCGAAGAAGTAGAGTCCCGCCATCGCGTAGTTCGATTCCGGCTCCTGGGGCTTCTCTACGAGCTTCACAATCCGGCTGCCGTCGAGATTCGCCACCCCGAATCGGCTCGGATCTTCGACCCATTTGACGAGGTCGAGGTTGGCACACCCGCTCGTTCGGAACAGCTCGGCGAAGGGAGCGAGGGACTGCGAGTACATTGCATCTCCCAGGTATAGGCAGAAGGAATCCTCACCGACGAATTCCTTGGCAAACCCGACGGCATGGGCAAGCCCGTGAGGGTCTGTTTGACGGACGTAGGAAGCTTTGATCCCTAGCGTCGATCCATCGCCGATCGCGTTGCGGATTTGCTCTTCATTCTCACCCACGACGATGCAGACATCGTGGATGCCCATTTCCTTCAGGCGACCGATCGCATAGTGCATCGTCGGCAGATTGGCAAGCGGCAGCAGCGGCTTGGCAATGTGCCGAGTTATTGGATACAGTCGAGTGCCTTTGCCAGCCGCGAGAATGACGCCTTTCATTCCCTCAAGTTTACGGTACATTGATTGCGAAATGCCGCGATGCGGTCGCCACGGATGGTTGCGCCTCGCCGGACTGGGACTTATCTTGATCGGATGCTCCCAGACGCCCCCTCCTGCCTTCCCCGAGTGGGTTGCGAAAGTGCCGGAATTTGCCCCAACCGAGAGCTCGTCCAATGCGTTTGACGGCTATGTCCTCGCGGCACGGGAAGCTGAGCGCGCGGCAGGCGATCTCGCGAAAATGGTCTCCTTCGACGGCAGGCGCAAACGGGAATTGATCGCAAGACTTCAAAGATCGCTCGGAATGGTCCGGCGAGCCGCCTCAAAGTCCTGCAACTACCGTTTTGTGCCCCGCCCCCCGTTCGACCTTGATCCGAACTACCGGGGCTGGCGCCTCATCCGATTGAGCCTGACTTGGCAAATCGAATCGGCGGCTCGCGGTGGGGACCTGAACACGGTCGTGAGTCTGACGGTGCTGGCAACCAAGGTCGGCTTCGACTTGATGGGTGGCGGAGCGCGCGATGCCGATTTGGGCTTGCAGTTCGTCGACGATGCGCGTCGCGCCGTTTTGCCAGTCCTTTCCGATCTTCAATCCAACCAACTGGCCGCTCTGACCAACGGCCTCAAACGTGGGCTTGCCGCCGAACCTGAATTCGGGCAGATTGTCGATAACGAGAAGCAGTCGATGCTGTTTGCGGTCTCGACGGTTCAACAATGCTATCGGGACGAGCAGTATGCCCTGCTCGAGAAGGAGCTTGGCGGCGAGGTTAGGGATGCAATCAGCTACTTGAAGCAGTTGCGGCCAAATGATCGCTCCAAGCGACCGTTGTACTTTGAAGGCTTCGCCCGAGAGGCAGGTCAGCATGCCGATTGGTACAAACAGCTCTCCACGTTGCCCGCCTCTCGCCGCCCGAAAGTCGATGATAAGGAGCGAGGGCTTAAACTCGCCCCTGAGAGACCTTGGCGACGTTTCTCCAAGCAGTTCTTCACCGCTCTCGATCCGATTCAAGCCAAGCTCGACGTTTCGATTGCCCGCACCAGGCTGCTGATTCTGACAAGCGAGATTCTCCGCCAAATCAAAGTCGCCAAGCGCGCTCCAAAGACTCTGGGCGGTTTTAGCCGCGAATTGACCGTCGACACCTTTACCGGCCAAACGTTTGTCTATCAGGCAACCGGGACCGAGTTCAAGCTCTATGGAATGGGTGAGAACTTCCAGGATGACCTGGGCAATTCGGATTCCATTGGCATGGCTCCTGATCTGATCCTCGAACCCGTTCAGCCCTGATCGTTCCACAGGAGCGCCGCGCCGAAGACCCCCGCGCTGTCGCCGAGTTCCGGGGCCACCAACTCGACCTTTGGACTCGGGTTGAAGATAAACCTCTTAGCCTCTTCGGCACCCTCGGTCAGAAGCTCGCGGATATTGCCGACCCCGCCTCCCAGCACGATCGCATCGGGATCGAGCACGTTCACGATCGGCCCAATTGCCCGGCCAAACATCTCAAAGAGATTTCGCAGCGTGGTCGATGCCGCCGGATCTTCCAGCCCCCGCGCAAGGTCGACGATTTCCGGCAGCTTGCGTTTTTTCCCGCTCAGGCTTTCATAGCGCCGCTCCAATGCCGGACCGCTAAGGTAGGTCTCGACGCAACCCCTTCGACCGCAATAGCATGGCTCGCCATTGGCCACGAGCTCGTTGTGTCCCCATTCCCCGGCAATGCCCTGCAATCCATTGAGCACCCTGCCATCCACGACGATTCCCCCGCCAACGCCCGTGCCCATGATCACCCCGAAAACGACGCCCAGACCGCGCCCTGCGCCCATCACCGCTTCGGCAAGTGCGAAACAATTGGCATCATTGGCGATTCGAACAGGGATACCGAGGGCGCGTTCAAGGTCGGCAGGCAGCGGTTGGCCATTGAGGACCACGGTATTGCAGCCCCGCATTTTTTGGGTCTGCGGATCGTGGGTACCGGGAGTCCCGATTCCCAGCCTTCCAGGACGCTGGCCAACCATGGCGGCGACTTCATCCAAGACAAGGCCTATTCGGGCGATGATGTGTTGGTAGCCCTGATCCGCCTCGGTGGCGATCCGATGGCGGCATAGTGGCTCCTCGCCATGGAGGACGGTCGCTTCGATCTTCGTGCCGCCTAGATCGATTCCCCAACGCAACTCTGACATCGAGTGAATTGTGGCCCTAATTGGGGGTGATCCATTCGCTGAGGTCTTCACTGCCGATCCGATAGTAGTTCGGCTCGCGGGCTTCCAGATTCTGCAACTGGAGGATCGGCATCAGCGTCGCCATACGTTCCATCGTGTCCGTCGTCTCAAGCAGGCGCTGCTTGGCCAGATTTTCCATGTGCAGCATATTGGCGATCGTGAAGGACAGCACGACCGGATCGGTCGGGAGCTTGACCGACACGTTGAATTCTTGCCTGGCGAAGACCTTTTGAATCAACTGCTCGAATTGGTCTTTGGCTTCGATAAGCAGCACTTCGTTTTGATCGTTCGGTTCAATCTCAATCTCGATGACCGGCTCGACGCGACCAACGAGATAGGGTTGGGAGTCCTCGTCCAACTCTCGAATTCGAAATCGGCGCTCGCCCTCGACGTAGATGTCCATCCGACCATCGTCGTAAGGGATCACTTTCAAGATTCTGACCGCCGTGCCAACCATGTAAGGACTGGCGATTCCCCCTACTTCACTTCCTTCACGGATCAGGACGATGCCAAAGGGACGGTCAAATTCAACGCAAGATCGAACCATCTCGCGATATCTGTCCTCAAATACGTGTAGTTGGAGTTGCGCATACGGAAAGAGCACCGTGTGCAAAGGGAACAACGGAAGCTCTTCGAGTAGTCCGGACATCCCGCAACCATTATATCGCTCGAAGCGCCTTTAACGGCCTCTTCGCAAGCACCCAGACGAATTTCGGGGTGCATCGAAAGGGCCATCGGAGGTAGATTCTCAGGGTGTCGTGGGGAGTTCCCAGAATATGATGGACGGAAAAGACGAGTCGCCGAATCTAGACGAGTTGCGGAGGCAACTCGACGAGACGAGACGACAACTCGACGAAGAGCGTCAACGCCGACGGGAACTCGAGGGGCCGACAGACTCGGAAACTCCGGGTGACAACGAGCCACGCGTTCCCATCCGTGGGGGCATGGATTCCTCCATGGAAGTGGCGCCCATCAATGAGGCCGATGTCACCTTACGTCGCCTGGTTCAGCGAATCGCGATGATCCTCCAGGCAGAGAAGATCGCGATCATGTTCTATGACCGCGAGAAAGGCGAACTCCTTGGTATCCCGCCTGCATACGGCATCGACGACGACCATCTCAAAATCTTCCGCATCCGGGCGACTCACGGAATCTCCGGCAAGGTCTTCCGAGAAGGCGAGCCGGCAATCTTTCACGACACCAACACGGACCCAAGGACGAAAGAGGACCCGTTCGGCCTGCTCCACGTCCAAAACGGCATCACCGTGCCTCTGGTTATCGAAAAGCGGGATGAAGAAAACCGGGTTATCGATCGCACCACGATTGGCGTACTCCATGCATTCAACAAGCGCCACGGCGAGGATTTCAACGATGAAGACGTCCGACTGCTCGAGCGCATGGCTCGCAACGTTGGATCGATCATCGCAAACCTACAGATGTACCGCGAGGTCGTCGAAGAGCGTGAAGAGCTTCTCCAGACCTTCGAATCCCTTGCCGCTGGACTGATCCTGGTTTCGCCTGAGGGCAGGCTCAGCCAAGTCAACGCATCTGCGCGTGCGATCTTTGGCGCCGATGCCGATGCGATCGGCAAGAATTACCGCGACGTGCTCAAGAATGAGGCGATCGAGAAGATCTTCCTTGCGAACCAGCGTGGCGAAGAGACGCCGAAGACCGAAATCCATATTGCGCTCGGGGGCACCGATCGAATCTACGAAGTTCAATCCGCGCAGGTACGCAACGAAGAGGGTCGGGATCTCGGAATCGTCGCGATCTTCAACGATATTACGGAGATGAAGAGCATCGACAAGATGAAGTCGAGCTTCGTCGCAATGGCATCCCACGAACTCCGGACTCCCCTCACCGCAATCAAGGGGTTCTCCAGTACGCTCCTCGAAGGCATCGACGAGGATATGTACTCCAAGGAGGATCAGCGCGAATTCTTGGGCATCGTCGTCCAAGAATGCGATCGACTCCGCAGGCTCATCGACGATCTCCTCAATACAAGCCGAATTGAATCAGGAGAGTCCCTCAAACCACATTACACACGCTTCGAACTGCTGCCGCTCCTCGAAAAGGCGGTCATGGTCCAACAGCAGGCGTCGAACAAGCACAAGGTCACGCTTAAAGTCCACAACGAACTACCCGATACGATCATCGGCGACCAGGACAAACTGGATCAGATTCTCACGAACCTGCTGAACAATGCGATCAAGTACTCGCCAGCCGGTGGCGACGTGATCGTCCATGCCAAGACCGAAGGCAAGGACATTCTGATCGGAGTCCAAGATCAAGGTCTGGGTATTCCCAAGGAACACCTGATCCGAGTCTTCGAGCGCTTCCACCGGGTCGACAACGAGGACAACCGCAAGATTTACGGAACCGGGCTTGGTCTGTTTTTGGTCAAGCACCTCGTGGAGCGCGTCCACCTCGGGCAGATCTGGGTCGAATCTGAAGTCGGCGTCGGATCGACCTTCTACGTAAGAATTCCAGTGGAGCTCGACGTAGAAAAGGCGAAATCCCTGAACGACTAAGGTCGCGGCCCCCGGCTCCGAAGAATCCCCTGCGACTTTGGAGGGCTTTTCCAGTGTGCGTGCCAACGCTATACTAACGTCCAAGTGAAAACAGTCTGGATCGTTCTTGGAATTTTGGCAGTTCTCGGTCTTGCTTGCTGCGGTGGAGTTTTTCTATTCGGCAAGGGAATCTTCAGCGCCGTCGCCAACACGAACGATGACGCCGACCGCTATTCGAAGCAGGTCTTTGAGAAGGTCGCCGCAGATTGGGACGTCGCCTTGCTTACTGGGGAAGGATCACCCGAGTTCAAGGAGCAAGTCTCCCAGGAGGCTCTCAAGAACATGTTTGAACTTCTCAAGACGAAGTTGGGCAAATTCAAGTCGGTGGGAGAGTTCATCGCTACCAATACCCAAGCAAAAACGAACAACGGCGATAGCATGATCGTGGTGACGACCCATGCTTCGGCGGTCTTCGAAAAGGCCCCTGGCGATGTGACGATGGAAGTCATCAAGCGCGGCGGGACGTGGAAGGTTCTGTCATTTGAAGTCAAGAGCGAAGCCCTGAAAGCGCCCTAAACCGGGGCGGAGGCGCCTCGAACCAGCCTCACGAAATTGCCGACGATCCGAAAGCCGTCTTCGGTGAGGACCGATTCGGGATGAAATTGGACTCCCTCGATCGGCTTTGATGTATGGCGAATACCCATGACCTCGCCGTCATCTTCCGAAGTCGCCGTAATGACGAATCCCGCCGGCACCGACTCCTTCCTTACGATGAGTGAGTGATAGCGGATCGCCCGAAATGGGTTCGGCATACCCTCCATCAATCCGCGGCCGTCATGACGAACCATCGAGGCCTTGCCATGCATGATGTTTCGCGCGCGATCCACCGTTCCCCCTCCAACCTGCCCCATCGTTTGATGGCCCAGGCATACACCAAAGACCGGGGGAATCCTCTCGTCCGTCGATAGTGCCCATTCCAAGAGCCCCACGCAAACGCCGGATTCGTTCGGCGTGCCTGGCCCGGGCGACAAGAGAATCCCTTCGGGTCGCATGGAGCGAACGTCTTGGACCGTTACTTCGTCATTTCGCCGAACCTCTACGTCCGCACCCCATTGCCCCAAATACTGGACCAAGTTGTAAGTGAAGGAATCGTAGTTATCGATGACGAGAATCACTGGGCAAGTTTATCGCGGAAAACTCACATGGGACACAATAGACTGAAGATGTGCCTCACTCCGATTGCAAAGTTGCTTTGGACGGTAGTCCTTGCCATCCCGATTCTAGTCTCCCAGAATCCAACGCCGGAGGACACGGTGATTTCCTTCGTTAAGGCCTGGAACGCTCGCCAGTACTCCAAAGCCGCCTCGATGGTCTATGGCGGAAGACCGGAGATGTCGTTCACCGGTCTCGAAGCTCTTCAGCCGATTGGCACAACCATCGAGGTTTCCAATCTAAGCACGACTTACGGCGGTTCGAGGGCAACCGTCGCCTATCAAATCAAGTATCAGGCTCCCAAGCAGACTCCATTCATCCAATCGGAGAAGGTCACATTGTCCAAAGAGGGGCAGACCTGGCGGATAGTGCCTTCAAATCAAAGCAGTTCTCGAAGCGAGATCTTGGGAAGCATGGCGATGCTTACCACCATGGATGTTTCCGAGGTCTTTGCCCACGCGAAGCAGGCGGCCAAAAAGGCTCAATGTCTGAGCAACATCAAGCAATTGTCGGTCGCCGTGCTGATGTACTTGTACGACAACAAGAACATCTTCTCCATGAACTCGGGAAAGATCAGGGCTACCCTCAATCCCTATACGAAGAACGACCGGCTCTGGTCTTGCCCCGAAGGTCCGTCCAACGTGGTCGCCTACAGCCTTAACGCAAATCTCCTTAAGAAGTCTGCCAATTCCCTGAAAGATCCGGCAAACACCGTCTTAATGTACGAAGGCTCGCAGGGCAAGCTCGTATTCAGGCACGCGGGCTATGCGGCCGTATCCTTTGCCGATGGGCACGCAAGAGTGATCGACGCCCAGTACTCGAAGAAGTTGCGATGGAAGCCTTGACCAAGTAGGCCGGAGGTTCACCATGAAGTTCGTCGTCGTCATTGCGACCATTCGCCAGAACCTTCCCGGTTTCGATGCGACGATGGAGCGAATCCGGGCGACTTTCGTCGAGCCGACCGAATTCCATATCCTGGATGGCTCGTCTGGAAAAGCGCAGGCTTTGAATCAAGCGTTCGATGAGATCCTCGCTATCACCGATGCGGATTGTTACGTCACCATGGACGACGATATCATTCCCGGACCGGACTGGCAGGAGATCGTTGGCAAGGCTCTTGTGGCAATGCCAAAATACGGGGCATTCGGCTTGTGGATGGGAGACGACCCAGAGATGCGGCGAATCATGGCCGACCATTGCCTCGATACCGATTCATCTGCGGATTTGGTGGTCTACCGTCGCGTTCGCCCACCCCATCACCTGAACGGGGGGTTCATCGCCTACCGTCCAACGGTGGCAAGAGAAGT
>JADZBW010000101.1 GCA_020851885.1 Fimbriimonadaceae bacterium
GGTCATAATCCCAGTATGACCGCCCTTGGTACCGACCGCACCCAGCGCCTAGCCGCGCAGCTTCAAAGCGAGGGGTTTGATGCCTACTTCGCTTCCATCCCCGTCTCAATGGGTTATCTCCATGGCTTCGCAGAGGATGGACATGAGCGGCTGCTGCTGATGGCGATCCGCAATACCGGTGAGGTGCGATTGATCTGCCCTGCACTGGCCGCGACCCAAGCACGACGTTGTGGCATCTCAGACATTCGGCCCTGGACCGACGGCGAGGACCCTCTCGATCATATCCGGGAATTGTCGCAGGATTGGAATTTACGATCGGGCATGATTGCGGTCGATAACGAGCTAAGGGCCGACATCCTGCTTGCCCTCCAGGACACCTTGCCGGCCGCCCTGTTCAAAGCCGGTGAGCCGGTTCTATCGCTGCTGATGATGCGAAAGGACGGCATGGAGTTGGAGTTGATGAAGCGGGCGGCGGATATCGCCGATGCCGCCTATGAGCGGGTAAAGCCGCAGCTTCGGGTTGGACTGACCGAAAAGCAAGTTGGCAATCTCCTGCGGGAGGCAATGTCGGCATTGGGTGGGGAGCCGACATTTGCGATTGTGGCGACGGGAGCCAACGGGGCGGAACCGCACCACTTGAATGACGACACACCGCTGGCAGCGGGCGACGTGGTGATTCTGGATTTCGGGTGCCAGGTTCAGGGTTACCAGAGCGACATCACCCGAACGGTGGCCATTCAGTCAGCATCGGACCGAGCGCGGGAGGTCTACGGCATCGTCTACGCTTCCCATATGGCGGGACGGAATAGGGGCATGGCGGGCGTCGCCTGTGGGGAGGTCGATCAAGCCGCCCGCGACGCGATCTTGGCCGGGGGATTCGGCGAGTACTTCGTTCACCGGACGGGACACGGCATCGGCATGAAGGGGCATGAGGCGCCCTACATCAGCCCGAAGAATCCTTTCGTGCTGGAAGTTGGAAACTGTTTCAGCATCGAACCTGGGATTTACCTGCCCGGCGAGTTTGGGGTGAGGATCGAGAACATTGTGACGGCTCGGGAAGGCGACAGTCTTAGCTTGAATGCCGAGCCGACTGCGACCATCGAAGTGGTTGGAAACTAAGAAGTCCCTGGACATGGGCTTTCCAGGGACTTGGAGTTGCGTTCGGTAGCGGTTCAGGTTTTCTTGCGACGTCGCATCACCAGCGAGGCGAGGCCGCCGCCGAGGACGACCATCGTGATGGGTTCCGGTACGGGTGGATTGCTATGGCTATTCGGGTTGATGAAGGCCAATCCACCGAGGGCAAGGGGTAGCGGGTTGAATCCGCCTAACGTTGGCAACTGGATTGGATCGATCGTCTCGGTCTTGAATGTGTAATTGGGTTCAAGAGGCTGCAGCGTCGCCAGGGGTTCCACTTCGGGATTCACTTCGGCTACAAACTCGATCGGAACCTCCTCGGCTGTCTTCTCCTCCGTCGTCACTGGGATGATGTTTTCCGCCACGACTTTTTTCGGACCCAGGGTTAGCGGGTTGCCGCAGAGAAGAACCAGTTGAGGAATGCCGTCTTTCGAGGCGAAAACTTTGTGGCCTTTTTTCAGCTTCTCGAAGTGCATCTTGACGTGGCCGCCCTCGGGAATACTGTAGATCGTGAAGATGCCTTCATTGGCCAGCGAATCGGGTTTTAGGCTGCCCAGGAATGTAAGGACTTCGGAGCGGGTCATTCCGTAGTGCCTCATGTAGCGATCCATCACGGCGGGATCGCGTTTGGCCTGAGCGACCAGTTCAGCGGTGGTCTTGGCGGGCGCGTTGATGAACGCATTGCGATCGGGTCGGGCCCATGAAGAAACGGCAAGTACCGCTACTGCACAGAAAATCAAGAATCCTCGAAAAATAAACAACTCCGTCTCCTAAAAACTCAAGATCAAAACAACCGCCGGCGAACCTAACGGCAACTCAAACTTTACCAACGCAGACTTCGTGCCAATTCATTCGTCGAATGGGTCATGAGCCAATTCTCTGGCTCTTCTGGCCCGCTCGATCAACTGAATGGCATCGCTTGCCGCTGCCTGTTCGGCCTCTTTCTTAGACCGGCCGCTGCCTTCTCCCATCACCTCATCGTCAAACGTCACTTGCACGGTAAATCGCTTCTCGTGAGCGACTCCGATTTCACGTACGATACGGTAATTCGGCGTCTTACGCCAAATCGCCTGCGCTACTTCTTGCAGTTTAGACTTAAAGTCATTGGGTGAAACGTCTCCCCCTGAAATTTGGACGATGAATTCGTGAAGTTGTTCGAGCACAAACCACCGAGCGGCTTCGAGACCGGATTCCAGATAGATTCCACCGATGACGGCTTCAAGGACGTCGGCGAGGATCGAGGGCCGCGTGCTTCCCCCCGTCATTTCTTCGCTTGCACTGAGTTCGATGAACTTATCGAGGCCCAACCGCAGTGCGGTCGTGGCCAAGGGGCCTTCCTGGACGATGCTGGATTTTGCCTTGCTAAGCATCCCCTGATCCCAAGTGGGGTGGTTTTCATAGAGATACTGGGCGATGATCAGCCCGAGGACCGAGTCGCCAAAGAACTCAAGCCGCTCATAGCTTTCAGTCACGGAATTCCCGGCTGCTGAACGATGGCACATCGCCAATCGGAACACGTCTTCGTTTCGCAGGGGAATGGACTTCGGGATCATCTATGCAATTTTTGCGAGGGCATCGGCGATACGCGCGACTCCGCGCTCGATATTCTGACGGCTGGCTGCGTAACTGAGTCTCAGATGTCCATGGCCTTCGAACACGGAACCTGGCACCGTCGCCACCTGAGCCTGTTCGAGAAGATAAGCGGCCAAGTCGAGATCGTTCCCTACGGGACCTCCTAGGTAGGCGCTAACGTCTGGAAACGCATAGAACGCGCCTTTGGGTTCGGGCACCTTGAGACCCGGGATTTCCCTAAGCAGTCGAAGAATGAGGTTTCGGCGCGCTTCGAACTCCACGCGCATGGCCTCGACGGATTCAGCCGGCATTTGGAATGCCACGACCGCCCCTTTCTGGGCGA
>JADZBW010000102.1 GCA_020851885.1 Fimbriimonadaceae bacterium
CCCGCGTGATAGGCGGTGCCGCAGGAAATGATGTTGACGCGATCGATTTCGTTCCAAACGTGCTCACTGAAGATGCTCTCAAAACGAACCTTCTGCTTCTCATCGATTCTCCCGGCGAGGCACTGTCGAATGACATCCGGCTGCTCGTGGATCTCCTTGAGCATGAAATGCTCGTAACCGCCTCTTTCAGCGGCCGAGACGTCCCATTCGATGTGCTGGATCTTGACGGGCAATTCCCGGCCATCGCCATCCATCAATCGAACCTTGTCCCGGTCGAGGATCGCTATCTGGTCCTCTTCCAGCACCACAACTTCTCGGGTATAGGGAAGGAGAGCTGGAATATCGCTGGCAAGCAAGTTCTCGCCCTGCCCAATTCCAATGACGAGCGGGGACGCATTTCGCACGGCGACGATCTTTCCAGGCTCGAGTTTGGACACGACAACCAATGCATAGGCCCCTCGGAATCGTTTCACCGCCCGCTTGACCGCTTCCTCTAGGAATTCTAGTCCGGCATACTCCTCGCCGATGATGTGGGCAGCGACTTCGGTGTCGGTTTGGCTCTGGAATTTGTGGCCCTTTGCCGCCAACTCCTCCTTCAACTCAAGGTAGTTTTCGATGATCCCGTTGTGGATGATCGCGATCTTCTCGTAGGCATCGAAGTGTGGGTGGGCATTCTCATCGGTAGGGCCTCCGTGGGTCGCCCAACGTGAGTGCGCAATCGCCAAATGCGCATCGGAAGGATAGTCGTCGAGCAGACTTCCAAGTTCCTTGAGCTTCCCAGCCCGCTTCAGGACCTTGATCTGATCCTTTTCCATCACCGCAATGCCCGCGCTGTCGTAACCTCGGTACTCCAACCGCTTCAACTGGTCGAAAACAATCCCTACTGCCTGCTTAGGGCCAACATAACCGGCAATTCCACACACATCACCATTCTAGCGAGTTTCCTCAGGCAACCATCGTTTGGCACGCGTCTGGTAGGGTAACGAACGAATTCGATTTCAAGGTTGTTACAGACTCCAGTGCTCGCCTACCTCCTCCTGCTGCGACCCAAACAGTGGACCAAGAACCTCTTGGTGTTTGCCGCGTTGCTGTTTGGCGGCACGTTTCGCGAGGCCGATAAGGCCTTCCTCGCACTTGTTGCCTTTATAGCAATGTGTATGGCCAGTTCGGCTGTCTATATCGTCAACGATCTGCGCGACCTCGAACGGGATCGCAAGCATCCCAAGAAGAAGCTGAGGCCCTTGGCCTCGGGAGCCGTTTCCCGCAATTCGGGTTGGGCAATCGCTGCCGTGTGCCTTGCCATCTCCCTCGCTGCCGTCTGGACGGTCAATAAGACCTCTACGGCAATCATCCTCGCTTACCTCCTGCTACAGGTCGCCTACAATTTCCGATTGAAACAGGTCGCAGTAGCCGACGTCTTTTGCATCGCCGTTGGCTTTGTGCTTCGCGCCGTCCTCGGCGCCGCCGCCATCAAAGTCCCGATCTCAGGCTGGCTTCTGTTCTGTACGGGTGCGCTCGCCCTCATGCTTGGCTTCTCAAAACGACGCAATGAATTTCTGACCATCGCGGAGAACGGAACCCGTGAAAGCCTTGCCAAGTACACCAAGCCAGCTCTCGATGCTCTCGTTTCGATCTTCGCCTGCGGCGCCGCGCTTTGCTATGGCATCTACTGTCTTGAGAGCGAGACGGCCAAGAAGTATCCTGGTCTTATCGTCACCTCGATCTTCGTCTTCTACGGGATTGCCCGGTACATCTTGATTGTCTTCAGTCTCGATGAGGGCGGCGAACCAGAGACCCTTCTCTACAAAGATAAACACATTCTTGCCTGTGTGCTCTGCTTCATTCTCGCCTCTGTCCTCGCCCTGAGTGGCTTCCAACTCCCCCTGGTCTCAAGCTAAACCATGCCCAAATACCGATTTGCGATCGTCGTAGGAGCCTCCTCTGGCATCGGGCGTGAGATTGCCCGGCAATTGGCCCAATCCGGTTGCCGAGTGGCTGCCGTTGCCCGACGTTATGATCGCCTCGAAGAACTTCGACAGTCCTTCCCCGATTTCATCATTCCTGCCGAGCACAGCGTCACCGATTACGATGCCATTCCCGCCCTCTTCCAAGATCTGACCGGCAAACTGGGCGGCTTGGACCTGATCGTGTACGCCAGTGGGGCCATGCCGAAGGTCGAAGAGAACGAGTTCGATTTCCAAAAAGACCGCCAGATGATCGAAGTAAACGACCTCGGTGCGGTCGCTTGGCTCGACCAAGCCGCCGAACGCTTCCAAAACACCAAGCACGGCACGATCGTCGGGATCGGAAGCGTCGCCGGTGATCGCGGACGCCTCAAGCAACCTGTCTACAATGCGAGCAAGGCCTTCCTTCACACCTACCTGGAGGCTCTTCGCAATCGTCTCAGCCGACACGGCGTCAAAGTCGTTACCGTCAAGCCCGGTCCCGTCCAAACCGAGATGACGGCCGGCCTCGACCTCCCGAAGGCCATCACCGCCGAATCCGCCGCCGCCATCATCCTCAAGAAGTCTGCCCGTGGCGGCGAACACTACCTTTCGCCGATCCACGCCGTCATTTTCTTCATCATCCGAAACATCCCCTCATGGATCTTCCGAAGGCTCAACGTCTAGTGCTCAGCCCCGACTCCATCCGTGAGTTCGAGGGCTTTGGCATGGCTGCCCGAGCCGACGGCTACCTAGTCCAGCCAACCACCACCGAGGGAATTAATGAAGCCATTGCCCTTGCCAAACAAACCGGCAGGCATCTCGTTCCTCGCGGTTCTGGCCTGAGCTATGGCGACGCCTCCATCCTTGCCGAAGGCATCGTTCTCGATCTCGGCAAGATGAATCGATTCATCAGTTGGGATCGCGAGACCGGGATCGCCGAGTGTGAACCTGGCGTCACCATTGAACAGCTTTGGCGCACCGGTCTTCCCAACGGCTGGTGGCCGCCCGTGGTCAGCGGAACCATGTTTCCCACGCTCGGCGGGGCGCTTGGAATGAATATCCACGGCAAGAACAATTTTCAAGTGGGCACCCTTGGCGACAATGTCGACGAGATCGACCTCCTCACCGTCGACGGTCAGATTCAAACTCTCCAACAAGGCGACCCGCTCTTCCGGGCCGTCGTTTCCTCTGCCGGGATGCTCGGCATCATCACCCGAATCAAGGTGCGTTTGAAGAAAGTCCCTTCAGGAAACGTGAAGGTCTATGCCGAGTCGATCCCCAATTGGCAGGCCCAACTCGATGCCTTCGAAAAACGCGCGGAACTCGCGGACTACATGGTCAGCTGGGTCGACTGTTTTGGCAAGGGAGCCGCTTCTGGCCGAGGCCTTTTCCACGCCGCCTGGTATGACAAGGACGCAGACTCCGAGAGCCTTCTTGAAATGAATCAAGACCTCCCTCCCAAGGTCTTCGGAATCCTTCCCAAGAGCCAGGTTTGGCGATTCCTCAAGCCGCTCAACAACCGGATCGGCATGCGTTTCCTCAACCTCGCCAAGCACACGTCGTCCAAGTTCATCGGCAACAGGAGGATGCACAAGCAGGGCCTGGTCGCCTTCTCCTTTCTGCTCGACTACGTCCCGGACTGGCGCAAGGCGTACCTCCCCACTGGCTTCATCCAATACCAGACCTTCATTCCCAAGACTGAAGCCGCTCGCGTCTTTGCCCAGCAGATCCGGCTATCCCAGGAGGCCAAGCTGGAGCCATTCTTAGGCGTCCTAAAGAAACACCGCCCCGACTCCTTCCTTCTAAGCCACGCCGTGGATGGTTATTCGCTGGCGCTTGATTATAAGGTCACCGAACGAAATTGGTCCAATCTCGAGGCGCTCTGTCATCGAATGAACGACCTGGTCCGGGCATCCGGTGGGCGTTTCTATCTCGCCAAGGATTCCACCTTAAGGCCCGATGACCTGGATTACCTGGGGCCTAACCTCCAGGTGCTTCGGGACCTCAAAAACCAACTCGATCCCGAACACATACTGGACTCCGATCAAGCCCGACGCCTGAACCTGTTCCCCCGCTGAGCGTAGTCAAAACCAACCACCAAGTCCCGCTCAACCTGGTATCCCGAGTACACTGATCCCGTTTTGACCTCGCACTTACGATCTGGGGGCCGCGCGTGAGCGTCGTTCAAAATCTTGCATCGGACTTCGTCTCGGCCGTTCGATCCGCCTCGACCGTCCTGATCGGCACCCACCTCAACCCCGATGGCGACGCCCTCGGCAGCGCGCGTGCCGTCTCCCATTACCTGGACGGCATCGGCGTAGCCAACGAGGTGCTTTGTCACCACATGCCGCCCCGAAACCTGCGGTTTCTCCCTGGCGTCTCCCGAATTCGCCAGACCCCTAAAGAGGAGAAATACGATTTGGGGATCGTGGTGGATTTGGACTCCCTGGAGCGCCTGGGCTCCACCGAGCCGTTCTTCGCCTCTTGCGAACGCACCATTTTCATCGACCACCATGTCCCTCACGACGCCCCTGGTGATATTCGGATCGTGGACACGGCTGCCCCCGCCACCGCGGTCATTCTCGCTCGGCTCTTTATCGAACTCGGTGTGGAGATCACTCCGGAGATCGCCACGTGCCTTATTGCCGGAATCGTGACCGATACCGGTTCCTTCCGATTCCGCAACACCACCCCCGAGTCGCTCAGTCTCGCCGCACGGCTCTTGGAGCAGGGCGGGGACATCACTCAAGTCAGTGAGCAAGTCTTTCAAAGCAAGCCGATTTCCAGTGCGCGACTCCTTGGGTTTGCCCTCGAGCGCATGAACCTTGCCTGTGACGATCAGCTTTGCTGGTCCGTCCTTCTCCACGAGGATTTCGAGCAGAACCATGCGGTGGATGAGGACACCGAAGGGTTCGTGAACGAACTCCTCTCCATCGAGACTGTCCAAATTTCGGCGCTCTTCCGTGAGCCAAAGCGAGGCAAGGTCCGATGCTCGATCCGGTCCCGGGGCGACTACGACGTCTCTGCGGTGGCAAGAATCTTTGGCGGAGGCGGTCATAAGAACGCCGCCGGATGCACGTTCGATGGTCCTGTGAACGAAGCGGTCGATCGCCTCGTCGCTGAGCTCAAGCTTTGTTTGGAATCATCCTGATCGATAAGGAGACCGGCCGTACCTCTCACGACGTGGTCGATGCCGTCCGCCGCAAGTTCGGTACCCGTCGTGTTGGCCACGCTGGCACACTGGACCCCCTCGCCACCGGGCTGCTCGTGGTCGCCGTGGGCCCGGCCACCCGATTCCTCCAGTACCTTCCCCTCGAACCCAAGGAGTACGTCGCCGAGATCACCTTTGGCAAAGCGACCTCGACCTTTGATTTGGAGGGGGAAGTCACCGGGGAGTCGCCCGTCCCCGAAGATCTCGTGGGAGGCATCGAGAAGGTCCTGGGCCAGTTCCAAGGACTCATCTCCCAGATGCCACCGATGTACAGTGCAGTTAAAGTGGACGGCAAACCCCTATACCACTATGCCCGCCAGGGCAAACAAATCGACCGGGAAGCCCGGACCGTGCATATCGATACGTTCGAGATCGAGCCCGTTTCGCCCACCGCAATTCGTGCCAGAATCGTCTGCTCCGGCGGAACTTACATCCGCTCCCTGGCTCACGACCTTGGCCAGGCCGTCGGTTGCGGGGCCCACTTGACCGGTCTCAACCGCACCAAAGTCGGTCGGTTCACTCTGGAGCAGGCGGTCAAATTGGATGGCATTGAGCCAATGCGCCTCATCAAGCTTCGCGACGGCCTTCCTCCGATGGTGATCGAGACCCTCGATGCAGCGCAGGTCGATCAGATCCGAGAGGGGCGTCAGGTGGCGCTCGACCACGAGCCCGAAGCAACGATCGTCGCCCTCGCCGAGCCCGGTGGCGAAATTTTCAGCGTGGCTCGGGTCCAGGGACACTTGTTGCAGCCAGAATGCGTCATTCCTAGTGAGGCTTTCCATGGCGTTTCTTGAACCATGCGACGATAAGCGGGTCCTGAGGGGCCAATTGGTCGTGACGTATTTGTGGGCCGCCATCACTGGCTTTGGGATCTATATGACGCCCGATCCCCATGGCCACGGAACCCACCAACAGCTTGGCCTTCCCCCCTGTCCAAGCGTGCTCTTTTTCAGCAAACCGTGCCCAGGTTGCGGCCTGACGACTTCTTGGACCGCCACCATTCATGGACACTTTGCGGAGGCTTTCCGCGCCCATCCGTTAGGCCCCATCCTTTACCTGCTCTTGACTTACATCGCCCTGGTTAGCCTGTGGGGGTTCTTCAAGGGCAAGTACGTCAGCACCGCCGGACCCAAGTGGGCTTGGGGAATCATGATCGGCGCATTGATCTTCTTCGGATATGGGGCGATCAGGTTTGCGACATCGCACAACTATGCATCGAGCACGGAACTGGCCAACTTCGCCAAGCGCTTTGGGAACTAAAGCGATGCCACTCTGAAGGGCGCGTGAGCTATCCTGTGGCCGCTTCCACTTCTTTGACCACTCGCTCCGCGCTCTCGACGGCGCCCTCGATGAACCCAACCCAACTGGCCGTGTGCTCACCGGCAAAGTGAATCCGCGATTCCGGCAAAGCGATCGCTTCCATGTGCTCCAACACATAGCGGGGCGCCAAGTGGCTGAATGCGCCCAAGGCGAACTTGTCGGTCACCCAGTCATGCCACCAGCCACGCACAAAGTGCTCGGAGGCCTGTGGACAAAGTTGGTGCAATTCATAGAGGCCCGCCATGACTGGATCGCCGAGTCGCGCCCACTCTGCGGCCTGACTCCCACAGATATAGGCGGTCATCACCGGCGACTCTCCAAGGCCGCCATCCCACGTCTGCTGGAGGGGGCCATCGTTCAGCATGCTCCCGCCCCAGCCATCATCGATCCACCAGGCCCGATCGAACTCCCAACTGATTTTGACCGCTCGGCTCATCCCGCACGCTTCGACGGCGCAACGCTTGCGAACGGTTAAGGCCGGCTCAAAGATCACCCTCTCCAGTGCGGGTGGAGGCAAAGTGAGGACGACGTGGTCCACCCGCTCCTTGCTCCGCTCGAAGTGCAGCCAGAGGCCGCCTTCATCCTGAGAGACCTTGTGGAGGACCGCGCCATAGCAAGGGGTGGTTCGCAGGGAGGCCACCATCTTCTCGCACAATCCACGGAACCCGCCGGGAACCCGGTAGGCGCTCATGACATCGCCTTCTCGGTCCAGGTAATTCATGTAGCCGCTGAGCCAACCTAAGAGGCCGATCTTATCGAGGTCGTCGCCTTCGTCGCTGCGGTACTTGGCGGTGACCCACCACAGGCCCTCGTCGCTTTGGGTGTGTTCACGGAGGAAGTCTCCAAGAGTGCGCTGGTCGAGTTCAGCATGATCGGTATTGGCCCAAGCCGGGGCCTTGAGGTCCCGACAGAGTTCGCGGGCCGCGGCCTCGACGCGGAGGTCGTCCTCCAAGGCGTTATTCCAAATCTCGTCCTCGGTGGCGGTCTTACCCCGGAAGACAACCCGCTGCGGCCAGGTGGGACGAGCCTCGGGTTCCATGTCGAACTCCTTGAGAAGCTCGATGATGCGGAAATGGTCTGAATCGATCCACTCGCCGCCTGCTTCATAGAGGGTGCCATGGCCTTCGTCGATGGTGTGCAGCCGCCCACCGGGCCGACCACGGGCCTCGAACAGCTTGACGTCGTAGCCTCGACCTTCCAGAAGCATCGCGGTGCGAAGTCCGGACATCCCCATGCCGACGACGCCGATCGTCACTTCTGGTCTCCCCCCGGCTGGGCGGTCTGGGCCTTGGCGACGAGGTCGGCAACCAGAAGCAAGAATGCAAGGAAGCCGAAACCGTAAAGCATGATTGGACGCCAAGCCTGGCGATAGGCGAGGATGGCCAGTCCAACCGTGAGGAAGGCCCCACTCATGAGCTGGGACCGCATTCCCCGAGTTCGCCCGCGCCAAAGATTGACGATCGCCATCAGCAAACAGAGCCCGGCCGAGCACAGCAGGAAGAAGCTGAGTTCCTCCCGGGTCACGCCTTCCCTCCTACGAGGCAGGACTCTCGCACTTGGCTTGGGGTGTTACAAAGTGCCAGGACAGCCTGAGCCCTTTCGTGGGGCTCGCCAAGCGACACAATGCCCACCCGACGCTCAGTGGCGAGGGAGGCGAGCATGGAGAAATCCTCGGAACGCTCCTTGGGGTTGGGCAAGAGGGCGACCTCAAAGGCGTCGTGGAATTGCCAAACCCCGAGAATGGCGAGGCCCGGGCCGTCGGCGTCGATCCCCAAATGGGCGATATGCCCCTCTTCGCGGGCGGAAGCCAGAGCTTCGAGGGCTCCTTCTATTTGGAACTCCTCAAGGACGCGGCGGATCTTCAGGAAGTAGAAATCGATCTGCTCGCGACCAATGGCGCTGAGCGTCTGAAGGAGGTGGGCTTGAACGAGGTCGAAGGCGTGGCGCGTACTGGTGGCGTTTTCGATATCTGCATTGCCTCTGGCCATCAAGAGGGCATCCGTGCCGCGCATCTGTCCACCCCAGAGGCCGGGATTGATGCTGATATCGAGGACGGTGTTGGCGGTGAGCGCTTCCTTAACGAGCGCAGGCGCCCAATCGGCTTCGGACGGTCCGCGAGGCAATCCAAGGCTGATCCAGACCGGCGGAAACGTCCGGTTTGTCCTCCCTAGGAATTGACTCGACATCAAGTGAGGGTACCTCCTAGGTGCCCAAAGGGTGCCTTAGACGTCCAGTCGAGCGACGAATTCCGCAAGGGCGACATCGAGAGGTCGCATGGGGGCGATGCCCGCAGCCTGAAGTTTGGCGGTAGAGAGGACGCTATAAGGTGGACGCATGGCGGCGGTCGGCCATTGCTCGGTGCGAATGGGTTCGATATCCACCGGTTGGGAGAGATCATGAAGCGTGCGGTACGCGCCGATAGCCTTGAGAGCGAACGCATGCCATGACATAGAGTCTGGCCCCGCAGCGTGATAAATGCCGGGAAAGATGTTTGCTTCGATCGCATCGACGATCGTTCGGGCGAGGTCGCCGGTGTAGGTAGGGCAACCTACCTGATCAGTCACCACTTTGAGCGTCTTCCCCGCCTTCCACGCGCCGATCATCGTCCGAGGGAAACTCTTTCCGTTGGCTCCAAAGAGCCAGGCGGTGCGAATAATGACTGCCACCGGGAGGGCAGCTTGGACAGCCTCCTCCCCCAATAGCTTGGTCCTGCCATAGACGCCGAGCGGCCGAGTCGGAGCGTCCTCTCGATAAGGCTCCGACGCCGCCCCGTCGAACACGAAATCAGTGGAAATATGGAGGAGTTTGATGCCGGACATGGCACAGACTCGGGCGAGGTATCCCGGTCCCATTGCGTTGAGCTCGGCGGCTCTTTGCTTTTCGTCCTCCGCCTTATCGACGGCCGTGTAGGCCGCGCAGTTGACGCACCAATCAAATCGGCCCAATTGGGCGATGAGGGCAACGGACTGAGGATCGGCAAGATCGATCTCGCGGGAGGGAGGAGCGGAGACGTCATTGCCGCGGCGCTTGAGTTCAGCGACGACGTCTTGCCCGAGCATTCCCGAACCTCCCAGCACGAGGACGTTCATGGATCGATTAAACCGCGACCGCCGTTGATTGCATCTGCCTGATGACGGCGTCGGTGTATTCCTTGGTGGTAGCCCGTCCGCCCATGTCTCCGGTGACGTGGATACCCTCGGCGAGGACTTCCACGACCGCGTTGCCGATGAGATCGGCTTTGGCGTATTCGCCGATATGCCGTAGCATCATCAGGGCGCTGAAGAGGAGCGCGGTGGGGTTGGCAAGCCCTTTACCGGCGATATCGGGGGCAGAGCCGTGGACCGATTCGAACACCGCGCATGTTTCGCCGATATTGGCGCCGGGGGCCAAACCGAGGCCGCCAACGAGGCCGGCGCAAAGGTCGCTGACGATGTCGCCATAGAGGTTCTCGGTGACCATGACGTCGAACTGATCTGGCTTGGTGACAAGCTGCATACAGCAGTTATCGACGATGATGTCGTCCGCCTTGATTTCTTCATAGCCCTTGGCAGCTTTATAGAATTCTTCCAGGAACAGCCCATCGGCAAGCTTCATGATATTGGCCTTGTGGATGGCGGTGACGCGCTTGCGACCCTGCTTGCGCGCCATATCGAAAGCGAATTCGCAGAGTCGTTTGCAGCCTGGTCGGGTAATGACTTTGATGGCCTGGGCCATGTCCGGGTGTGGCATGAATTCGATACCTGCGTAGAGGTCCTCCGTGTTCTCCCGGACGATAATCAGGTCGACGTGCGTGTTCTCGAAAGGGCCCCTGACGCCGGGAAGAGACTTGGCGGGACGGACGTTCGCGTAGAGGTCGAGGGCCTTGCGCAATGCGACGTTGGCGCTCGTGTGGCCACCGCCGACTGGAGTCGTCGTGGGACCTTTGAGAGCGAGGCCGATTTCACGGATTGCCGAGATCGTCTCCGGGGGCATGGCGGGCTTGCCAAGTTCAATAGCATCCAGGCCGGCATCCAGATAGACCCACTCTGCCTGAAAGTCGGCGGCTTCGAGGATTCGGAGGACGGCGGCGGTGATTTCAGGGCCAATGCCATCACCAGGAATTAGGGCAATACGTCGCATGCTCATCCCTTAAATGGTGGCTCAAAAGACCTGGTAACGATAGGCCATTCGATGAAACCAACTGGGGCCCAATACGTCGTATGATATGAACATGAAGTACCGCAGGAACCTTTTTAGCATCGTGGCTTTGGCAGCCTGCTTCACTCTGGCCCTGACCGTTGCCGTTGGCCAAGACCCACTGAACCGGGGTAAGGGCGGCGGGTCATCCTCGGGTGGAAGCTCCCAAGGCAGGAGTGAGCGCCAAAAGGGCGGACATGAGTCCGGCGGCGATCAAGGATCGCGCGGTGGCGGCGGTTCCAAGGGCGGAGGTGGTTCCCAGTCCGGAGGCGGAAGCTCCTCAGGCGGCGACCAAGGGTCCCGCGGTGGCGGCGGTTCCAAAGGCGGCGGTGGATCATCGGGCGGCTCTACAGGCGGCGGCACCACGCGTCGGGAAGATCCTCCCCTTAATCGTGGCGGCGGATCGAAAGGCAATGGCGGCTCGGGTTCGGGCGGTCTGGGCTCTGGGTCGACCGGTTCGGGGTCGAGCGGCGGTCAAAGTTCAGGCGGACTTGGAAGAGGCGGCGGAAACGGCCGAATCGATGGGGGTCCGATCGTCGTCAATCCTCCAGCAAATCAGAATCGCGACAATCTGCTCGGCAAGAAGAACGGCCGCAGCGGGAACGTCAATTACGGTTCCAATAGCAATCAGCGGAACCGAGACCGGAACGGCGGCCCGGTCGCGATCGATCGTGCGCCGATCGACTTGAATCGCGGCTCCTTGGGCAATCAGGTGCGACGCTCGGACGAGATTCGTGTGGGCAATCTGCGAATTCGCTTTGGATACACGCACTACGACTCTCGCTGGTGCGACGATTACTTCTACTATCCGCACTACGTGTTCGATCCCTATGCATCGAATTGGGCTTGTTCGCCTTGGTATTACTACGCAAGCCTGCCTCCATACTTCCTCTCCAGCCGATGCAACTTCTCGACCGTCTATTGGTCGCCGTTTTCCGGAAACCGATACCGCTGGAATCCGCCCACCCAAAACAGCTGGAACCGCGACTACAGCGAACTGGATTACGTCATCCAAGATATCGTCCTCGCGTTTGAGGAAGGAGACCGCCGAGCGGTTGGCCGCTTGGTGCCACGGTACGGCCAAGTTGGAATCATCATCGATGGCCGGTACGACTACGGAATGCGTTCGGATGATTTCTACGACACGTTCCTCGATGCCGTCGATAACACAAGGACCAGGGATTACCAGATCCTCGACGTCCAATATCGGCGTGATTCGGCCGCCGTATGGGCGCGGCACGAATACGAAGATCCGTGGGGCCGCAGAGTCTCGGTCTATCACTACTTCAAGTTGGAGACCGAAGGTCGCAACTGGGTGATCCGAGAATTCGGGACCAGCAACTCGCGCTGGTAAGCCGTTGGACCATAGAGTAGGACGGGCGTTGGAAATCTCCAGCGCCCGTCTTACCTTTGCCTATTGCTAATCGAGAACGCGCAGGCGAACCGCACTGGGTCGTTTCGCATCGCGATAGATCACCTGATGGGCGACTTTCATCTTGGTTGCGCTGAAGATTGGTTCGCCCGTATTGAGGTTACGGGCATACCCTGGGAACAACGTGCTCGTAACGAAGAGCGCCAAACGATGCCCTTTCTTGAACTCATGGGCGGTATCCCAGATATCGAATTTGGCCCGATAAGTCTGACCCGGTTTGATCGGTTTGGGAGCGTCCAGGCCATCGAGGTAGCTCACATCGATCTTGCCAGGCAGGCTCAAGACGCGTGCCTCGCCTTTCTCGTCGATGTCGCAGATCATGGCGAAGAAGTCCGTGGACACCACATTCGTCGAGAAGTAAAGGTCGACGGAGATCGGTCCACCCAGAGTCGTGTCCTTCCCGAACGGCGCCGACTTGAAGACTAGGCCCACCCGTGCCGCTGATTTCAGGTCCATTTTGCTCGAACCGCCAGCCATTATGTTGCCTTTCACTTCCTGAGGGATGACCGCCTTCGACGGATCATAGGTGTACTTGGCGGGAGCCGCACTTGCCGAAGGTTCGTCCGTCAGGGTGTCTCCAGCACCCAGATAGAACGACCGTTCCACCGCGCCGTTTTCAGGCCAGTCCGTCAAATTGGCCCATCGATTTCGCCCGGTGACGAAGGCTTGGACCTTCGGAGTTCTGTCGAATGAGACATCCTTGCCCTTCAGCCACGTATCGAACCACCGCAGGTACACGGAATCCAATTCAAGGACGGAATCTGGCCCATAGTCCATATCCCCGAACTTCGTGGAGACGTTGAATCCATGCGGCCATGGGCCATAGATGAGCCATTGGTTCTTGCGGCCAGCGGCCCGCATCGTCGCCCAGTTCAGCTTGGTGCCAATCCCGTCGCCATCCCACCAACCCGAAATATGTAGGGCTGGAATAGTGACCGTCGACATCGCGCTCAGAGTGTCGAATCGCCCTTTCCACTTGGCCATCCCCTCCCGCTTCAACCAGTCGTCGAAAAATGGGACATTCACCCCGAGTACCGCATCATCGACTTTCGAAAGGGGAAGCGTTGCGAGCTTCTCCGGATGAGGCAGCGGCTGTGCCGCACGCTCCATGTGCGAGTCCTTGTCCCGAACGATATTGGCCCACCAGAGGTTGGGCAGGAGCATAAATACCCCGTTGTCGAAAGGAATATTGCGCATCGCATCGGGGGGCGAAACCTGCGGAACGATGCATTTCAAAGCGGCGGGGTGCTCTACGGCCGCTGCCCATTGCACATAACCTCCATAGCTCCCACCAATCATGCCGACCTTGCCATCGGACCAAGGTTGCTTGGCAATCCAGTCGATCGTGTCCTTCCCGTCCTTACGCTCAGCAGAAAATGGATCCCAACTGCCACCGCTTTCATGGCGGCCACGACAATCTTGAGAAATGAACACGTAGCCTCGCTGAGCCCACCATTCCGCGCCCAACATCGAGCCTGCGCGCCCATAGGGTGTTCGGCTGAGGATCACCGGGAATTTGCCAGGCGCGTTCGGCATCGCCGCACTGTGGACGAGGACCGTACCGTCTCGCATCGAGACCTTAACCGCGGATTCGATCTTCACCGTGTAGGTCGGCTGGCTCAACTCCTTGTACTTAAGCACGGGATCGACGAAAGCAGCATCATAGCCATTGGCGATCATCCGTAATTTCTGGCTTTCCACGACCTCCGCCACGATCTGCCCGTCTTCCCGGGCCGCGTAGTTGATCTCCGTGGTCGCGATGACGAGTTTGAACATCCGCAGGACGACGTCCTTGCCACCAACTTGAATGGTGCGAGGAGTCCCTAGAACCACGGTCGCATCGAAGGGAGTGCCGCCATTATCGAGCATCGAGAGCTTGACCGACTTCGGTTCTGGCCCGGCCGAACCGATGTTCTCCAGAATCGTCGAGGAGGGACCGGGATGGTAGTTGCTGAACAAGAACTTCCCCAACGCGATCGGTACGCTGGGCTGGTCCTTTCCATTAACCTTGGCCTTGGCTTTGCCGGCCGCGTAATTGATGACGACATCGACACCAGGGGAAGTCTGGGCAAGGTCAAAGGAGGAAAGTTTGCCATCGACGAATTTGCCGCTAAGGACGCTGTCGATCTTCACGTTCATCACCGCAATCTTCGAAGTGGACTTGAACGATCCGTCCTTGTTGAGTTCGTAGACGCTTTGGCCGATCTTGGTTCCGGCTTGGGTTATCTCGTAGGTAATGGGATCGGCGAACGCCATGCAGGCAACGGCCCACAACGCAAAAGGAATCATCAAACGCATGAGGCAAGCTTAGGCCTTTGGTTGCGTCTAGGGAACGACTCGGGACCGAATGCCTACCGAGGGTTTGTAGTTTCGTGGCGGGACGATGCTTGGACGACTGGTCAGAGGAAGGACCCGATCATCGGGAAAGAGCCGGAGACCCTCTTCAGTCACCTTCATCAGCTTGCCTGATTGACCGGAATTGCGATAGACGAGGGTGAGCCATCGGTAAGAGCTCTGCAAAGCTGACTTTTCATTTTCCGAGAGGGTTTCGAACCGGGCGCGACCATTTTGGATCGCTCTCTTGAAGAACCCTTCTCCTTCTCGAAGTTTGGCCCGCCTGGTTACCTCCAACATTCCGAACATCATGGGGATATCGACACAGTCGGGATTCTGCTGCAGTCCTTCACGCAGGAATTGCATTGCCTTGTCCGTGGCTTTGTCCGTTCGATCCATTCCAATGACGGAAGCGCCGGTGGTCCATCCTTCCACAAACTGTGGATCCAGCCAGGTCATCAATCTGAACAGGGGCATGCTTTGACGCGGGTCATTTTGCCGATGGTTAAGGTCGGGAGTCCAAGCGTTGACAGCGCGCTCGACATCGCCAAAGACTCCACGAAAGTCCTGGCTTGCCGGAGGAATGACTGGAATTCCGTGATTCCGCCCGTCGTCCAAGCCTGCCTGCTTCTTCTCGGTCTCGGTCATGCGACGGAGTTTGATTCCGTTATGCAGATACTCCTCGGTGTACACCCAGAGCCATCCGCTTGCGCTGGTTTGAATCTGACCGGTGATACTCGAGTCTCCAAGGTCCGATCGTTCCCTTCGCAACGGCGGATTCACCAATGGAGCCACCTCGACGGTGCTCCAACCGATGCCCGCCATCAGGCTTATCCCGAGAAACGGAACCATCCAGGACTTCACAGCGCCTTCCGATTGAATCGAGTCCAAGCGATCGCCATCAGCCCACTGTTGTACAAAATGAGGTAGCCAATCAAGAAGCCAATGACCCAAAGTGGCACCGGACCCCAACCTACATTAGCGGCCCTTCCTCCGAGATCGAACAAGGTGAACTGAGGCAAGATCCCGTTGATGAGCTTGAACAGAAACTGTGATCCGGGATCGGCCTGAGCGTAGCCTGAAGTGAGACCGCGAACGATGATCGATGAGCCGAATGCGAAGATGAAGGTCGTTGTCGATGCCGCAGCCGGCGTCATGTAGACGCTCAAAGTCAAACCAAGCGCGCAAACGAGAGCCAACCCCAGCATCTTCACGATCACGTACTGGAACATAACCCATTCAAAAGTGACTCCAAATCCATAGAGGGCCGCACCGGTTAGCGCGGCGAGAATAAGGAACGCCAGCCAAGTCACCAATACTGCCCCAAGCAGCTTGCCCAGCAGAAGGTCCAATCGACTGATAGGGCGACTCAGCAGCGGATAGAGAGTCCGCTGTTTGATCTCCTCCGGAATCAGCCGTGTCGAGGTTATGACGGCAACAATCGTCGAGAATCCACCCAGGACGGTGACCCCAAGGTCCTTTACAAAAACTTGCAGCCCTTGGACTCCGAAGAAACCCAGGGCGCTGGAGCCCATGAGAATCAGGAAGCCGAGAATCGCAACGACCCAAAGGTCTTTGCGACGAAGCGATTCCAACAGGACCCCGCGAGCGATCGCGCGGTAAACATTGAACTTCAAGAACGAATTCAAGTTCAAGCAACCCTCTCGATGGTTTGGATGAAGTACTCCTCCAGGGAGCCTTCTTGAGAGACGATATCCAGCAAGACGCCATTGGATGCGTGGAGTCTTGAGACCGCCGACATCAAATCCGCCTTGCAGGTGAATCGAGCCCTGATCGTGCCGTCGTCAGTACGATCCAGGTCTTGGGTTAGATCGTGAAGCGCAATCGAACCGCGAAAAGCAATCGAGTAATTGCGAAGTTCATCCTTGAGAGGAGCCATGAGTCTCTCCTCTACAAGTCGACCCTTATTGATGACAAGGATGCGATCGCAAAGCATGTCCACCTCTGCGAGTTCGTGGCTCGAGAAGAACAAGGTCGTCCCGTTTCGCTGTCGCTCCTTCAGTAGACCCCTAAGCTCTTTTCGACCAACTGGGTCAAGGCCACTGGTCACTTCATCCAGGATCAGGAGTTCTGGTTCGCCAAGCATCGACTGGGCAATACCAACCCGTTGGAGCATTCCTTTGCTGAGGTTCCGGTTGAGTTTGCGCTCCGAACCTTTCAAGCCCACCAGTTCCAGCAGGTGTTCCGATTGATCTCTCAGAGCTTTGCCCCTCAATCCCTGGAGTTCGCCATAGAGAACGAGCGTCTCAAAAGGCGTGAGGTACGGGTAGTACATCGCGACTTCGGGAAGGTATCCCGTCCGACTTTTGGCTTCCAAGGATCCAGCGGGAAGTCCAAGGATCTGGCACTGACCTCTTTCCGGTGTTACAAATCCCATCAGCGCTGTCAAAGTGCTGCTCTTGCCCGCGCCATTCGGTCCCA
>JADZBW010000103.1 GCA_020851885.1 Fimbriimonadaceae bacterium
GTTCGAGGCCAACCACTGCGAGGCCTGGAGACTAGTTTTCGAGCGAATGCCGGAGGACGGTCGCGACTGGAGGGCGATCAATGAAGCCATGGTCAGTGAAGGAAAGCGCATCGAGAGCGACAAGAGCATCGACAACATGATCAATAGAATCCTCTTCCCGGTCTTCGATCAGGCATGCCAGGCCTTTGGCAGGCAGCAGGCCGAGCGTAAACTCGCCATCCTTGCCACCCAATTGCTCATCGATCGATCCAAGGGCCTGCCCAACGACTTGCGCCGATACGGCAAGCTCGCGATCGACCCGCTCTCCGGTAAGTCGTTTGGATACCGCGTCAAGGGCAAAGGGTTCCTCCTTTGGAGCGTTGGCCGCGATCTTCAAGACAACGGTGGCGTGGTCCGATCGCCCGGCAGCCAGTCCACCGCCGGCAACTCTTACGATGGCGTGGACATGGTGATCGCATTCGACGCGACGATCCCTACCGTTCCGTAGTCCCTTGTGAATGAATCCGGCCCAACTCGCGTCCATTCTTAAGAATGAGTGAGAAACCACCCCGGCCTTGGTTGAAGTGGACCTGCCTTGGCTGCGTGATCGCGCCCTGCCTGTTAACCGGCCTCACCTATGGTTTCATCAAGATTCGACTCTCTCAATCCGGATCCAAACTACCAGACGAATTGGCAAAACTGCGGTCGATGGGAGTGCCTACGGTCGCCAACGACTTGACACCGAATCCGGCCGTGCCCGACGAGGATAATGCGGCAATCCTCTACAAACAGTTCGATGCAAAGGTCAAGGACATCCTCAAGACACGCAAGATAGGCGCTTCCTCACTCGTATTGGCATCTTACGGTTCAGTCACTGGCCACCCCGACGATCGTGCCGACGCAATCAACGATATGAAGGAATTGTCCGGAGCTTGGCCAATCTTGGATCGGCTCATCGAAAAGCCTCGATACTATCAATGGCGGGACTATACAAAGGGGGCCAACGTCGCCTTTCCCGAGCTTTCTGAAATCAAGACCTCCGCCAAGCTCCTGGGAGGGCGAGCAAAGGTCCAGTGGGAAACGGGAGATCTCGACGGCGCTCGGCGTTCCATCGCCCTTCAAATTCAAATTTCACGACACCTCAGCGAAGAACCCTCGATCATCGGCGCCTTGGTCTGTATCGCTGTAAACTCCATCGCCTTCGTCACCCTCGATCAATACTTGGATGTGATCAAGGACAATCCCGATGCCCTTGCAAAGACCGTTAAGATGCTGGAAGAACGCAAGTTCGAGCTAGAGCTGAGAAGAGGATTCTATGGCGAACTCGTGATGGGTCGATACGCCATCCAACAACTTAGGAGTTGGAACGACTATTCATACGGGGACGAGCGCGAACCCACCGGTTGGCAAAAAGGATTGGACCGTTTGACGATCGGCGACCCATCGGTTCGGAAGATGCTCGAGTGGAGGTTCGTCTCGACCTGGCGACAGTTGTTTGAGAAGTTTCCCAAAGACCCGACTGATTGGCAAGGCTATGACAAGGTCTTTTCAGACTTGGAGTCCCGTCTGGAAACGGACAATTCCCTTGAGAACCGCTTGAACCAAATCATGTTTCCATCGTTCACCCAGCTTGGAGTTTCCTACGTACAAATGAGGGCGCGGCAAAGGCTCGAGATCCTGGCTACCAAGCTCCTCCTGATGCGAAAGACGGGACTCCCCCCAAATCTAGCGGGCTTTGGCGAACTTGGCATAGATCCCATCACGGACCGGCCCATGGGCTATTACTCCAAAGGGAAGGGTTTCAAAGTCTGGAGCGTCGGCCAGAACCTCATCGATGACGGCGGGCTGAAGTACATCAGCGGAGTCACCAATACGAGCAGCCGGGATTCGGACATCGTCTTGGGATACGATATCGGCCTCGCCAAACCCATCGCGGTGCGTGCCGTTAAGCCGTCGATTCCCCGAACCCGTTCAGGGGTCCCGGGGGGTCCAGAATCCGCGGGCCTGGCGCCATCGCTCCCTTGATCCCCGCAAAAAAACCTAAAGACCGCCAAACCTCAACCCGACAATCCTACTGGGTCCCTTGCGGCTAAACCGCAAAAACCTAAAGTAGGTTCTCAGAGATGCAGGTTGAAAACATAGAGTGTCAGATCGCTCAAGCCCAGATTGGCAACTTTCTCGCCGGCAGTGGTTTGTCTGAAGAAGCAATCTCCCAGTTGGAAGATCATATTGCAGGCTGTGCGCGCTGCAAGGCTGCCCTCGCCGAAAAGCGCAATGAACTCAAAGCGCTGCTAAACCCAGATAAGGCAGTGGTCGACTTCGAGGCGATTCACCGAGAGGCCCAGTCTCTCCAATCCAAGAGCATTTCCACAGCGTTGCGAAAGAAATCCTTGCAGCAGCTTGTCGAACCAGAATCAAGCCCGGATCCCGCCCAGGAGCCGGACCTGAATTATGCGGCGATCGCCGCCGCCATCGAGGCCAAGAAGGCAGACGAAACACCCAAGGTCAAGACTTCATCCTATTGGAAGCCTCTCGCCTACTCGCTTGGACTCGGCGCCGTCCTCGTCGGGATGAGTCTCTTCTCAAACAACATCGCTTCGATCTTTGGTCCGAAAGCCAGCACGGGTACGGTTCCCACTGCGCTTGAAACTCCGGCTCGATCTCCTGAGAAGCTCCTCAGCAGCCAAGCGCCCGCAACCCCATTGGCCTCGGACGCGCCAAATGCGGAGTCGACTTCGAGCCAAGTGAATGGCAACTCGGTCAATCCGAATGCGGCAACACCATCCGCCGAAGATCAGACGACGGGTACGACCACGGCCAACCCTCCTTCTCAAGTCCTGCCCACCGGGCACGCCGGCGGCCTCGGTTCGACCCTTGGCGCCTTGGCTACAACGCAATTCCAGAGTCCAGAAGCTGACCCGGCAGCGACGCCTACCAAAACCCCGGTGAATACAGTTGCGACGCCTGCTCCAACCAAAACGCCGAGCAAAGCAATTGCAACGCCAACTCCCGCAGTGAAGCCGGTTGTAAAGAAGTCGCCGACTCGACAAATTGCCCGACGTGCTTCAATTCGTCGCCCCATTCGCAAGGCAACTGTTCGCAAGGCCGCTGTTCGTCGGCCCGCCGTTCGCAGCCGAGGCATCAAAGTCTATCAACCATAAGGAGAGTCCCATGAAGAAGATCCTCATCGCAATCGCGTTTTCCGTCGCCGCAATGTCGGCCATCGCACAAGAGACGAAGACAAACCTGGTCTCCGTCAATGCCAAGGGTGACGACGTCCGGTCGGTGATCCATGACATGTTCAAGCAGGCCGGAAAGAACTTCGTGCTGAACCCGGGAGTACGATTCGTGCTTTACCTCTCACTGGACAATGTCAAGTTTGAGAACGCCCTCGAACTCATCTGCAAGAACGCCAACCTCAAGTTCGAGCAGAAAGATGGGATCTACATGATCGCCCAGAATCCCCCCAAGGTCGAGCTCAAGCCGATCATAGAAGAAAAGCCAATTGTCAAGACGGAACCGCCCAAGCAGATCGCTACCCCCGCCGCGGTCAAGCCCAAAGGCACTTTGCCGACGTCGGTACTCAACAAGATCGTAACGACGCGACTCCAGAAGAAGGAACTCCGCGAAGTCATCGCTCAGCTTGCCCAGCAGACCGGGGTCACGATCCAGATTAGTCCCGACGTCCCCGCCTACAAGCTCGATGCATTCCTCCTGAAGACGTCCTTGAAGTACGCTCTCGATGAGATCACGACCGCCACCGGCCTGAAGTATGAGTTCACAAACGAACTATCCATCGCCATCAAGAAGGACCCTACCAAGGGCAACTAGTCGAGCAACGAAGAAACCCCGCCGACGCTCGGGTCGGCGGGGTTTCTTCTTGCCTCTTACCTCCTGAAGACGGAATCCAAACCGGGCACGATACGCAGATTGCTTGTCTGGGTCTGCTTAAGCTTCGCGACCATCGTCGCTTCGGAATCCCTAAAGGGATCGATCGCATTGGCAGGACCCTCCTTCGAGAAGATCCCCCATTGCCCCATCGGCCCCCCTGGAGCCATGGTCTTGTAGGTCCACATCGCCCAATTCAGGTGAGCCTTGTCCAACTCCTGGAGATATTCCCTCAACGCCTGGAGATTGCCATGCGGCTCGAGGTTGAACTCCCCAACGTAGATTGGAGCATTGCGATAGCCCTGTAGTTCTTTGATTTTCGGGAGCCGCTCCCGAAGAGACTTCAAATGATCTGATGAAGTATTAGCGTCGAAATTGTAAAAATGAAGCGAGTAAGCGACATGCGTCCACCCACCGACGTTGGCGTGAGGCGTGGTCTCAAATCCTTTGTAGCCGTCATCGATGATCACTGGCTTTCTTGGATCCACCTTCCGAATCGCGGTGATGATCCGGTGGTAGACGAGCGCCAGCATTGCCGGATTCGGAGCGCCCATCGGCTCGTTGATCAGGTCATAGGCGGCAACCGCGGGCTCATTGCGAAACTCATGCGCGACCCGTTGCCAATCGACTTCAGTTTTGCGAAGGTTGTCAA